>CALWBS010000046.1 GCA_944376135.1 uncultured Enterocloster sp. | reverse complement strand
AAACCGATGATTTTAGCCTCATGGATCTGATATAAGTTAAGCCGTCAGAACACTTATCTGACGGCTTAATTACTACACTGCTATACCCAAAATCAAGAAAGAACCGTTTTGCCTGTCAGCGCTCTTTTTTGTTTTTAAAAGATCTTTTCACAGCCCCTTATCTCGGCCCGTAATCCGCATTTCTGCCATGCGTCCCGCCGGCAGAGTTACTGGTTTACTTCCTCCGCGGGCCTGCTTCCCAGAGTGACTTCCACCTCATGCTCCACATAAGCTCCGTCGGTTAAGGACTGAACGGTCAGTGTCACGGTAGTGCCGCTCTTATAGTAGGTCAGCATCTGCACCAGTTCCTCCTTGTTGGATACGGACTGGCCGTCAAACTTGGTGATAATATCCTTCTCCCGCAGATTGGAGTTCGCGGCTGCTCCGCCGTCCATGATTTTATACACATACACGCCGATTGGCATACCAAACTGCTGGGAAGATGAGGCGTCAATGTTGATGCACTGAATTCCCAGGTATCCCTGCTCCTCCACGGGCACCTCCACGCGGGTCTGCTTTGTCATCAGATTGTTCAGTATCTCCTGGGCCTTGGAAATAGGAATTGCAAATCCCATGCCCTCCACCTCGGTAGAGGCGGTCTTGGCTGCGTTGATGCCGATCAGGTTTCCGTTCATGTCCAGAAGCGCGCCTCCGCTGTTTCCGGGATTGATGGCCGCATCGGTCTGGATAAATGTCCGTGTAATTCCGTTCTCGTCTGTGACTTCCCGGTCAAGGGCGCTCACATATCCTACGGTTACCGACTGGCCGTATCCAAGGGCATTTCCAATGGCAATTACCTGCTGCCCGACCTTCAGCTCATCTGAGTTTCCGATGGAAGCCACCTTGATCTGGCTCATCGTGTCTGCGTCAATGTCGGAAAGCTGCACCGCAATGATTGCCAAATCCGTTGCGGAATCCGTTCCCTTCACCGCTGCGGACACTGCCTTGTCATCTACAAAGGTCACTGTCAGATCCTGTGCGCCGGACACCACGTGATTGTTGGTCGCGATGAGAAGCTCCGTATCGTTCTGTCCCACAATGATTCCGGAGCCGCTGCTCTGCGCGGTGTAGGTCTGGGGCATTCCGAAGAAATCTCTCTGCTCAATCGTCATGGTATCGTTGATCGCCACGATGGAGGGCATAGCCGCCTCCGCTATGGCAGATACATCATTAACCGTTGAAACCGGTGTGCTCTGTCCGTTTGTCCCCGGGGTTGTCACCGTGGGAACGGTCGGTTGTGTCTCGGCTGCGGCCTGCGTCTCGGCCGTCTGGCCCGCAGTCCCTGTCATGGAAGCTCCCACATAATTGACGCCTGTCATCACGCCTCCGGAGACAGCTCCGAAGAGAACGGCCGCCGCCGTGATGCCTGCGGCCTTCTTTGCCCAGCCGCCTTTCTTCCGGTTCTTTCCTCCGTCCGGCGCCTGCTGGCTCTGATTAAAATGGCTGCCCTGGGAAGCAGAATTCCATGTCTGTTCCTGCCTTGCCGCATCCTGCCGGGGCTCCTCCTCCCTTCCTGCATATCCGTTATTATCTGAAGGAGTTGTCCAGTTCACTGTATTTCTCTCCTTGTCGTCATTCTCGTACATATATAAGTCCCCTTTCTATCTGCTCCATCCGGTATTACCGTCTGGCCTTTTTCCTTTTGACAGTTTATACTATACTCAGACTTTGTGGTAAAATTGTGAATCAATTATGGAAAATTTGTGACAGAAAAATAATCAATGTCTAAAGGAGGCTTTCTATGAAAACCGTAGGCATCATCGCTGAGTATAATCCGTTCCACAACGGCCATCTGTTTCATATACAAAAAGCAAAGGAGCTGACGGGCGCCCGCTTCTGCGTGGCCGCCGTCAGCGGGGATTTCGTCCAGAGGGGCGGCCCGGCCCTCTACGACAAATATCTGCGCACCCGCATGGCGCTCTCCTGCGGGGCAGATTTGGTGGTCGAGCTGCCTTCTGCATTTGCCACGGGAAGCGCGGAGGATTTTGCCGCCTGCGGGGTGGCTCTTCTCACCGGTCTGGGAGCCGTGGACGCCCTGTGCTTTGGAAGCGAGGAAGGGGATATGGAACCCATTTTACAGGCTGCTTCCCTCCTGGCGGACGAGAGTCCCCTTCTCTCCGCCCGGATCCGCGAGGAAATGCGCCGGGGCGCCAGCTGGCCCCAGGCCAGAAACAGGGCCGTCCTCCATGCAGTACAGGAGGCGGCCGCAGGCGAATGCGGCTTGACGCCGTCCCAGTGGGACCGCCTCCTGGGCTCCCCCAACAATCTCCTGGGCATTGAGTACTGCAAGGCCATCCTCCGCCAGAAGAGCCCCCTCATCCCGGTCACGGTAAAGCGGCAGGGCAGCGGATATCATGCGCAGCAGGTGGAGGAGGGATGTCAGGCCTCGGCCTCAGCGATTCGGAAGCGATTGGAGGATGCGGTCATGCAGGATGCCTCCGAACAGGCACTGTTCTCCCCCGGCTCCTCTCTCCTCCCTCACATTCCCGCTGTTCTTCTTCCCCTGTATAAAGAGGGACGCATCCTTACGGCGGAGGACTTCTCCCTTCCCCTTCACTGCGCCCTCCTGGCCTTAGACCGGGAAGGGAAGGACTTTGCCCTATATGAGGGGGTGTCTGACGAGCTGGCCGGCCGTCTGAAGCACTGCCTTTTGGACTGCCGGGACTGGGAGGGCCGCATCGCCCAGTTAAAAACCCGCCAGTACACCTACACGCGCATCAGCCGCAGCCTCCTCCATCTCCTCCTGGGCCTGACCAAAGAGGAGGTCCAAAAGGCCAGGGAGGCAGGCTTTGCCCCCTATGCCCGGATTCTCGGGTTTCGCAGGGAATCCGCCCCCCTGCTCTCCGAAATCAAAAAAAAATCCGCCATCCCGCTTATCGCAAAGATGGCGGACAGCGGCCGGATTCTGGAGGGGCAGGCGCTCTCCATGCTCCGGCAGGACGTGTACGCGAGCCATCTGCGCCAGGGCGCAGAGGCCATCCGCTATTACACGCAGGTGCGCAATGAATACAACCGCCCCATCTGTATCCTGTAACCTGCAGGCGTTATCGGCGGGCAGATAGCAGGAATGAATTTTCAGACACGCTCCAGAAGCTCCGGGGCCAGAAGCCGGACAATGGAAGGGCGCACCTGCAAAGACTGAAGCAGCCGCGTAATCTCCTGCCCTTTCCTCTCTCTGCGGTCATCCCCGCTGCCTGTTTCCCCTGCCCGGTTCTGCCTGCGGCGCACCGCCCGGATCAGAATATTTTTAGGGGTGTGCTCCATATCGATGAACTCCAGAATCTGCGTCCGATACCCCAGATACTCCAAGGTCTGGGCGCGGATGCCGTCGGTGCAGAGGGCGGCCATCCGCTCCTTTAACAGGCCATAGGACAGCACCGGCTCCAATATCGCATTTTCCATCTGGCGGTTCAGCTCGTGTTGGCAGCAGGGCACGGAGAGGATTACCCCAGCCCCCCATTTCACCGCCTTCTCCAGGGCATAGTCCGTGGCCAGGTCGCAGGCGTGAAGCGTCACCACCATATCCACCCGCTCCACCCCCTCAAAAGAGGCGATGTCTCCCTGGTGAAAGGACAGATGGTCATATCCGTATTTCTCCGCCAGACGGCTGCAGTGTTCAATGACCTCCGTCTTTAAATCCAGACCGATAATACGCACCGGATACCCCTTCTGCACGCCAAGATAGTAGTACATGGCAAACGTCAGATAGGACTTGCCGCAGCCGAAATCAATGACCGTGAGCTCCCGTCCTACGTCCAGCTCCGGAAGAACATCCCGGATAAACTCCAAAAACCGGTTAATCTGCCGGTACTTATCATAGCGGCTCTTTACAACCTGGCCCTCCGGGGTCATAACTCCCAGGTCCACTAAAAACGGCACCGGTTCTCCCTCCGGGAGAATATACTGCTTTTTCCGGTTGTGCTCCGCTGCCCGGGAAGGCGCCTGGATGGATGCCTGCAGTCTCTTTATCTTCACCGTGACTTTTCCCTTTTTGCTCACCAGAACCTGTCCTCGGCCAAGATTTGACTGTATCTGCGCCTGACCGAAGGAGCCAGACAGGCACTCGGCCACGTAGGCCGCTGCCTCCTCCTTCCCCATGTTCCTGTGAAATGCCTGCGGGCCCCTCTGCTCCTCGGCCTGGAACACGGTTTTTCCCTTCATTTTCACCGGACGCAGCCGGATCTTTTCCGCCCCGGCCCCGTTCCGTGGATTGCTGAGAACGATCTGCTCCAGGGATTCATTTAAAAAATAATCAAGGGCCTGCCCAAGGCGGCCCCTCTCCTCCTCATTCATCCGCGCACTCCTCTCTTCCCCCAATCTTAGGGGTTATAACGGTTCAGGACAGCGCATCTTCTGTCCCTGTTTTTCCCGCCGTCCTGAACGGTTACGCCCATTCCAGAATTTTCTCTGCCACTTCAGGCAGCTCTTCCAAGGAGGAAATGACCGCGTCTGCCCCCTCCGCCTCGCCGAAGCCGTAGGACGCAAACACAAAAGGAATGCCCGCCTGCCGGGAGGCCTCCTGGTCCATCGCTGTGTCCCCCACATAAAAACATTTTTCCAGTCCGTTTCTCTCCATAACCAGGCGGATATTGTCCCCCTTTGGACGGCCCGTTGCCCCAAAGCACTCGGTATCCGCTATGTATTTTTCAATGCCGCAGGATGCCATGAGCGCCTCAATATATCCCTCCTGGCAGTTGCTGACAATAAAAAGCTTATACCGGCAGGCCAGTCCGGTGAGAACGGAAACCATCCCCGGATAGAGAGTGCCGGGGTGGCCCGCCAAATATTCATTTTCATACTCCATGCAGGCTTTCATAACTTCCGTCCGCTTATCCCGGGGGAGAAAAGGGAAGAGGTCATCCCCGATGGCATCCATCGTTCTTCCCATATTCCGATACATGTCCTCCGGGGTGATCGGCCGTGCAATCTCCGGATATCGCTCCTCTAAAACGAGACTCCAGGACCGGGCCACCGGATCCGCCGAATCCCACAGGGTGCCGTCCACATCAAAAATGATTCCCTTTTTCATTCACCGTTTGTCTCCTTTACGTCTATTGAGGCCGTATCATTCGCCTGCTCCTTCCAGCCGCTGCGCAGGAGCTCGGGATATGCCTCCAGATGGGCGTAATCATTGAACCTCTCCACGGTAAAACGCTTCTGTTTTTCATCCCACAAAAGCTCCGTAATGCTGCCGTTCTCAAGCACATGACCCAGGCTGCGCCACCGGGATAAAGGCATGCCGAGAATATGGGCAGTCATGGCCCGGATCACACCGCCGTGGGTCACTACCGCCGCTGTGGAAAAACCGCTCTCGGCAATCTGCCGAAATATCGGTTCTGCCCGGCACACCACATCCCCGGCACACTCTCCGCCCGGATAGGGGATGTCCTCCTCCATCCGGCCCTCTTTCTCCTTAAAATCCCGGAATTTCACGGCAATCTCCTCGTCCGAAAGGCCGGTGAGCTCTCCAAATGAGATTTCACGCAGCTCCGGCAGGACGGTATGCTCCACGTTCCAGTAGAGATTAGCCGCCTGGGCGGTCTGCACTGCCCGGATGAGATCGCTGGAGTACACGGCCTGTATATTTTTCTTAAACAGCCGCTCCCCCACAAGAGCCGCCTGGCGAAAGCCCTCAGGACTTAAATCCACATCCACATTGCAGAGACGGCTGTTCTGCCGTCCGTGCCGTATCAAATATATCCGCATGCTGCTTCCCCTTAACTTTTTGTTTATTTGCTTTTCAGAATAGCTGCGTCAGTTCTTAAAGCTGTGGATAGGAGCCGGGATTCTTCCCCCGCGGGTAACGAATTTTTCACAGGAAAATCTGTTGACCGGCATAATGGGAGCATAGCCCAAGAGGCCGCCGAACTGTGCCGTCTCCCCCACGCCCTTTCCGATTACCGGGATCAGGCGCACAGCCGTGGTTTTCTGGTTTACCGTGCCGATGGCCGCCTCGTCCGCGATAATACCTGCAATAGTAGTGCTCTTTGTATCCCCTGGGATGGCGATCATGTCCAGTCCCACGGAGCAGACGCAGGTCATAGCCTCCAGCTTTTCCAAGGTGAGTGCTCCGGCGCCCACTGCGTCAATCATCCCCTGGTCTTCGCTCACCGGGATAAAGGCGCCGCTCAATCCCCCCACATAGGAGGAGGCCATGACGCCGCCCTTCTTCACCTGGTCATTTAACATAGCGAGAGCCGCTGTAGTTCCCGGCGCGCCTACCCGCTCCAGACCGATTTCTTCCAGAATCTCCGCCACGCTGTCACCCACTGCCGGAGTGGGCGCCAGGGACAGGTCGATGATGCCAAAGGGCACGCCCAGCCGCTTTGACGCCTCCTGGGCCACCAGCTGACCCACCCGGGTAATCTTAAATGCCGTCCGCTTGATGGTCTCGCACAGCACCTCAAAATTGGCCCCTCTGACTGACTCCAGGGCCACCTTCACCACCCCGGGGCCGCTGACGCCCACATGGATCACCGCGTCGGCCTCAGTAACCCCGTGGAAAGCTCCGGCCATGAAAGGATTGTCATCCGGCGCATTGCAGAATACCACCAGCTTGGCGCATCCTAAGCTGTCCCGGTCTGCGGTGGCCTTGGCTGTCTCCACCACAATCTCTCCCATAAGATTGACCGCGTCCATATTAAGACCCGTCTTGGTAGAACCCACATTCACGGAGCTGCACACCCGCTCAGTCTTTGCCAGGGCCTCTGGGATGGATAGAATCAGATTCTTGTCCGCCCGGGTCATTCCCTTGCTCACCAGAGCTGAGTAGCCGCCGATAAAATTGACCCCCACCTCTCTCGCCGCTTTGTCCAATGTCTGGGCGATGGTGACAAAATCCTCCGGGCTTCTGCACACGGAGCCGCCCACCAGAGCGATGGGCGTCACGGAAATGCGCTTATTGACAATAGGGATGCCAAAATCCCGCTCGATTTCCTGTCCGACGGTCACCAGATTTTTCGCCAGAGCAGTGATTTTGCGGTAGATCTTCTCATTTACCCCCTCCAGGGTAGAGTCCCCGCAGTCCAAAAGGCTGATGCCCATGGTGATCGTGCGCACGTCCAGCTTCTCGTGCTCGATCATGTTATTGGTCTCATTTACCTCGTATATGTTAATCATGGCGCCCTCCTATATGCGGTGCATTTTTGTAAAGATCTCTTCCCTCTGGATCTTTACCTTAACCCCGATGGACTCTCCCACCGCGTCCAAATCATCCGCCGTCTGGCCGAAGGGCTTTACCATATTGCTGATGTCCACGATCATCATCATATTAAAATATCCCTGGACAATAGTCTGAGAAATGTCCAAAATATTAATCTGGTTCTCCGCCAGATACGTGCAGACCTTTGCAATGATCCCAACCGTGTCTTTTCCAACTACCGTAATAATCGCCTTGCTCATGCTCTCTCTCCTTATAAACATACAATCTCGCTCATCCGGTCCCTGTGGGCAACGGAAATGGAAAAATCCGACGCGCCGTAGGGGCAGTCCCCCTCGTCAATCTCCAGGCGCACGGTCTCGTAAGCCAACTCCTCGTAATTATTCTCCCTGCTTAAATGGCCCAGGAGAATCTTCTTCATATTGTCATGAAGAATGTAGCTTAACAGACGGCCCGCATTTTCATTGGACAAATGTCCTTTATCTCCCAGAATGCGCCGCTTCAGATAATAGGGATAGGGCCCTGTCTCCAGCATCCGCACATCATGGTTGGACTCTAAAAGGATGGCGTCAAGCCCTTCCAGATGCTGAATTATGTAAGGGTCAAAATGGCCCATGTCCGTGGCCACCGCAACGGTCTTATTTCCGTTTTTTACCCGGTAGGCTACCGGGTCCGCCGCGTCGTGGTCAATAGAAAAGGCTTTGATCTCCAGATCTCCCAGGGCGAAATCCACGTCCGGAGAAATGGGATGCAGAAGCTCCCGGTCAATGGCTCCCAGACTGGAGACGGCTGCGATTTCCTCCAAAGTGGCCGCCGTCCCGTAGATGGGTACGTGATGCCTGCGGGAGAGAACTCCCAGGCCCTTGATATGATCCGAGTGCTCATGGGTAATCAGAATCCCGTCCATCTCTGCGCCCTTTAAACCGATTTCATTCAATCCCTGTTCAATACGCTTGTTGCTGATCCCCGCATCCACCAGGATGTGGGTGCTTTCCGAGCCGATATAAATGCAGTTTCCGCTGCTGCCGCTGGCTATACTCACCATTCTCATGTGTCAATTCTGTCCTTTTACTATTTCTTCGAAAATCCGCGCTCCGCCAAGAGCCGGTCTATCTGCTCCCGGGTCTGCTCCGGAGAACCGCTGTTGTCCAGGCGCACGTCCGCCAGGCGGGCAAACACCTCCTCGTCCGCCTGATTTGCCATGATATCCCGGCTCTTTTCTGCGGAATACCCGCGGCTCTCTGCCAGGCGGGCCGCCCGGATATCCTCTGAAGTATAAAGATACCATATTTCCCCGCAGCTGTCACGAAATTCTTTTTCCGGCAAAGCCGTTTCTATAACCACAGGGTCTTCTCCGAAGGCCGCAGCCTCCTCACGCACCGCTTTCCATACCTGCGGATGGATGGCAGCGTCGGACTGCCTGCGCTTTTTGGGGTCTTTAAACATCCGCTCCGCCAAGAGCGGACGGCAGATTGCCCCCTTCGCGTCCAGAATATCCTCTCCAAACAGCTCCAGCGTCGTCTGAAATCCCGGCATCCCCGGTTCCATGAGCGCCCGCGCCACCAGATCCGTCTGGATCACATGAAATCCATAGGCTTCCTGCAGGTATGCGAGAACCGTGCTCTTTCCTGCTCCCACGCCGCCGGTGAGGCCGAGGAGAAACCCTTTTTCACTCTTTTTATCCATCATTCTTTTCCCTGCCTCTTTACTTTGCGTCAAACCAGGAGTTTCCTTCCTGGGCCTCCACTTCCAGGGAAACCCGCAGATTGGCCGCATGTTTCATCTTGTCCACGAGCAGGTTTTTTACTTCTTCCACCTCATCTTTGGCAGTCTCCACCAGGAGTTCATCGTGAATCTGAAGCACAATCCGTGATTTAAGTCCTCTGGCCCGCAGCTCCCGGTCCACGGCGATCATCGCAATTTTCATAATATCCGCCGCTGTGCCCTGG
>CALWBS010000045.1 GCA_944376135.1 uncultured Enterocloster sp. | reverse complement strand
GACAGGTGGATCGATTGATGAGCTTAAAAATGAGCAGGGGCGTATGCTCTTTGACGAGGAGGATGTACCGCTCCTCAAAATTATCTTATCCCAATTCATTCAACGTTCAGGTTTTGCATACGACTTTTTGCAGAAAAAAATAGATTTAGCCAGCATCGATGATACTCACGATCTTATTCAAAAAATGTTGGATTTGATGGCAGATGATGGACTGTCTGATTGTGAAGCCCAAGCCATTGTGGACTGGCTCGATCGTGTATTCCAATTCTCCTTCCGCGTGGAGATGGAACACTGTCATCGCCTGGTAGACGGGGTTGCAGTCAATTTGCTTCTGTATCCGTATACACACAGGATGATTTATCTCCATGGATTCCGTCATGTTTTGCAGCAGGCATTTGCAGAAACTGTGGTTCATGCAATGATGGGAATCGGAGAACTTGCAGAGGTTTTACAGATGGTAAAAGAATCAGCAGAGACAACCAACCCATCTGATTTATATGGCGATGATCCTGTTGGGGCGGAATATCAACAGCGCGATGCAAATGTAGTGCAATTTTTAAGTGATAATCCCGAAATTCGCCATTATGTTGAAAGACGTACGGGCGCTACTATAGAGGAAATATGGGGGATTACAAAAGGTGATTTTGATGAAAAGAAACTAAATCCATAATACACTTAGTTATCTTTTGTGAGGGATTAATAAATACCAGAAAGCGGTACTACCAAATACGGCTGCCAGTGATTGCGTATCAGTCAATTTCTTAAAAGAGACTTTTGCGCAACAATATCGATTGTTGCTTAAATATTGATAATACGCAACGCTTGCCGTATAATACAGTCATCAGAGGAGGTGGAGTCTATGCCACGAAAGAAAAGCGAGTCGTTGTTTCCCGACTATGTGCGTATTCGTTACGCAGATATGGATGTGCTTGGTGCGCTGACCCAGCGGGCAATCGGCCCTAACCGTTCTCTCACGGAGTTTGCGGAGGTATGTGGCCTATCTCCGTCTACGATTTCCCGTGTTGTCAACGGTAAGTTCACCAAATATATCTCCGATGGTGTCATTGCCGCTATCGCAAAGAACGCCGATCCCGACAGTGGCGTCACCTTAAAAGATCTACTGGCAGCCAATGGTATGCTCCCTATGTCCATGGTAACTTCTGGCAAGGCCACGGTGCTAGATGAGAGTATCCCATATAAAAAGCCAAAGGCTGATCCAGAGCCACCAGGTTTCTGTCTAACCAAGCGCTCTGGCAGTACGGTTTACTTTGATACCAGCAAAATTGCTCAGGCAATTGAAAAAGCGTTTAAGGCTACCGACTATCAGATATTCCCTGAAACTAGCCGAGCCATACTCCAAAGCGTCCTGTTAGATAAGGGCTACAGTATTGAGGTCATGAAAGAATATGACATCGTAAACCTACCTCAGTTCCGCTATTTGACCCCGTTTACATTCCGAACCAACGCCGTAGAAGAAGATGGTTTAGTACTCTGGGCCTTCGATGTTCATGACGGAAATCGTTACTCGCTGTACCAGAAACTTTCCTGGATTTTTGGCACAGCCTATCTGGATTCTCCTACTGAAAATGGTCTAAAAGTGTCCCTTGTAACGGACAACCAGGAGGAGTTTTACGAGGCAAAGGGGAAATTTGGAAATATTGTCATTAAAGATTGTATCTCCGTCATTCTCATAGATACCACTCTACGAACAGTGATTGAGGAGTTTCAGCTCAAGCGAGAGGGTGTTTCTCCCCATCCTTCTATTTTTGAAAAGGAGGTCGGATAAACATATGATACAGAAGAATATGCTGTATGTTCACTGCCCAATTTGTGGAAGAGAGGTCTGCAAATCCGGCGAAGGGACAAATACCGAGCAGAACTGTCCAAAGTGTAAGTCAGTTCTCAGTTATGCAGTTGAAAACGACACCGTTCGTGTTCATGTTGTTAAGGCATCAGATAAGAAAAAGGTCAGTTAATCCCGAAAATTTCATATTGACCGCAATTAAAGTGCTGAACTCGGCCTTGCACCGTTAAGAGCATGATGCGACTGTGTTTTGCACAGGGTTGCACTCAACTTTGCATTGAGAAGAATCCGGCAAATAGGACTTACTCCAACTAGGAGTAGGCCCTGTTTGCCGGATTTTTAATTTTATCCAAAAATCAATATCGTTTGCCTGAATGCATGCGGGCGAAGGATACAGATATAGCCATTCCCTTTGGGAAGCGGCTTATCCGTACCCTTACTCTCGTGCGCTCATTTTAGGCAACTTGAGTTAAGGACGGATATAGCCTTGACCTATTCTTAATGTCTTCGCCCTCTCCGCGTCAGGCGGAAAGGACAAGACATGAAAATCCAGTACAAATTCGCCACAGAGACCATTTCCATTGATGTCCCCAATGATTGGGGCGAGATTCTCATCGACCTGGATCGCCAGGAGTACAACAACGACCACAAGGAGACCCGCCGGCATTACTCACTGGAGGCTAAGGTCTACGAAGGCATGGACTATGCTGCGGAGGATTCCGGCCTGGAGGCTATTTTTGCCGGTCCCACCGATGAGGAGCGGCTTCATACCGCCATCCGGCAGCTCTCCCCCGACCAGCAAGCTATGATTCGCGCTATCTACTTTGATGGTGTCAGCGTGAATGACTACGCCGCCCGGATGGGCGTGACGCAGTCCGCTATTTCCCACCGTTTGCAGACGGTGAAGAAAAAACTAAAAAAACTTCTGGGCTGACCCTCATATTCAGCCCTTCTCCTGGCTGTACTTCGGAAGGAGCAAGAAAAGCAGCCTTCCAGAAAGGATGAACGCCATGAGGCACAAGCTGAAGATCAGCGTGTCCAAGGAGCCACAGAACGGCGGGGTGGTCAGATGCCGCAGTGTGACGCTGCGGGAGAAGATGCTCACCCGGCTCCTGGGCCGCAAAGAGCGGGTGATGATCCTCATTCCCGGCAACACCGTGGAATCCCTGGACATCACCGAGCTGCCGGAGGGAGGTGCGGCCTGTGAGTAAGATCAAGCTCCTCCTGGATGTGGTGGAGGATATGCGCTCCCTCGCTGACAGTCTCCAGTCATTGGCGGACGCCATGACCCAGGGAGAAGCCCCGGAAGCCGAGCCTGTACAGAAGGCCGCTCCGCCCCATTCAAAGGAGCCGGTGGTCACGCTGGAGCAGGTTCGGGCAGTACTGGCTGAAAAAAGCCATGACGGGAAAACCGAAGCGGTTCGGGAGCTACTGCAGAAGTACGGCGCTCCGAAGCTGTCGGCGGTAGACCCCAAGCACTACCCGGCTCTGCTGAAGGATGCGGAGGTGCTCTGATGCCGCCCTCCAAACACGCCGTTCTATCTGCCAGCGGCGCCCATCGATGGCTCCACTGCAACCCCTCGGCGCGGCTGGAGCTGGAGTTCGCCGACCGGGAGACGGAGGCTGCGGCCGAAGGAACCGCCGCCCATGCTCTCGCCGAGCACAAGCTCAAAAAGGCGTTGAAGATTCGTTCCCGGAAACCAGTCAGCCCGTATGACTGCGATGAAATGGACGTCCACACCGATGGGTATGTGGAGTTCGTGCTGGAGCAGCTGGAGGAAGCTAAGATGCTCTGCGCCGATCCCCTCGTCCTCATCGAACAGCGGCTGGACTTCTCCTGTTATGTGCCGGACGGGTTCGGCACCGGCGACTGCCTGATCGTGGCGGACAAGCTCCTGCACATCATCGATTTCAAGTACGGGCAGGGCGTCCTGGTGGACGCGGAGGAGAATCCCCAGATGATGCTGTACGCACTGGGCGCACTCCGGCAGTTCGACCACCTCTACGACATCGCCCAGGTCGCCATGAGCATCTACCAGCCCCGCCGGGAGAACGTGTCCACCTGGATCATCACCGTGGAGCAGCTCATGGATTGGGCGGAACACACCCTCAAGCCCAAGGCGGAAATGGCCTACCAGGGTGAAGGGGACTATGTCCCTGGCCCCTGGTGTACCTTCTGCAAAGCGGCGGTGAAGTGCCGCGCCAGAG
>CALWBS010000044.1 GCA_944376135.1 uncultured Enterocloster sp. | reverse complement strand
TTCCTTGTGGGCGCATTTGCCGGCTGTGTCACCGGACTGATTCATGTAAAGCTGAAGGTTCGGGACCTGCTCTCCGGAATCATTGTCATGACCGGCCTCTACTCCATCAATTTAAAAATTGCGGGCCAGGCCAATCTGCCCATATTCAGCAAAGACACCCTATTCAGCAATGCCTTCCTCACGGAGCATGTGCCGGAATTTTTAAGGCCCTACACCACCTTCCTTATCCTTCTGGCAATCACGATTGTGTGCAAGCTCCTGCTGGATGCCTACTTAAAAACGCGCTCCGGCTATCTTCTGCGGGCGGTGGGCGACAACGATGTGCTCGTCACCTCCCTGGCCAAGGATAAGGGTATGGTAAAAATCGTGGGGCTGGCCATTGCCAACGGCTTTGCCGCCCTGGCAGGCAGTATTTACTGCCAGCAGAAAGGATTTTTTGAAATATCTACCGGAACAGGAACCATGGTCATCGGACTGGCAAATGTGATAATCGGCACTCAGCTTTTTAAGCGGCTGAGCTTTTTTAAGGCAACCACCGCGGTTATCGCAGGCTCCATCCTGTATAAGGCCTGCGTATCCCTGGCTCTGATGATCAATGACCTGCATATTTTCGGATTCCGCATTTCCCTGCCGGTGACTGCCTCAGACCTAAAGCTTGTCACCTCCATCCTGTTCCTCATCATCCTGGTCATCAGCCCCTCCGGCGGAAAGAAGGTAAAGAGCCATGCTTGAACTAAAACACATTGAAAAATTTTATAATGCGGGTACGGTCAACGAAATGTGCCTGTTTGAAGATTTTAATCTCTCCATTGCGGACGGGCAGTTCGTGTCCGTGGTGGGCAGCAACGGCTCGGGAAAAACCTCCATGCTGAACATTATCTGCGGCAGTATTCCTCTGGACAGAGGCCGCATCCTGATCGGCGGACAGGACATCACCAAGATGCCTGAGCACCGGCGCCAGCGGCGCATCGGACGGGTCTATCAGAATCCCGCCATGGGCACCTGCCCCTCCATGACCATTCTGGAAAATATGTCCCTGGCGGACAACAAGGGAAAACCCTTCAACCTGCGCCCCGGCACCAACCGACAGCGTATTGACTATTACCGGGAGAGCCTGCGCTCCTTAGGACTTGGACTGGAAGATAAGCTCCATGTGAAGGTGGGCGTGCTCTCCGGCGGCCAGCGCCAGGCCATGGCTCTGCTCATGTCTACCATGACGCCTATTGAATTTTTGATTCTGGACGAACATACTGCCGCCTTAGACCCCAAGACCGCGGAAACCATCATGGAGCTTACGGATAAAATTGTCCGTGAGAAGCATCTCACCACCATCATGGTCACCCACAACCTGCGCTATGCCGTGGAGTACGGCGACCGTCTTTTGATGATGCACCAGGGAACCATCGTGATGGACCACGCGGGGGAAGAAAAAAAGGCGCTGAAAATCGACCATATCCTAGAGAAATTCAACGCCATCAGTATTGAGTGCGGGAATTAAAATCCGTTATTCTATGATCTGCCGTACCTTATCCGGGGAAATGCCCAGCTGACTGGCAATTTCCTCCGGAGGCAGGCCCTGGGCCGATAAGCGCAGTGTCTTTTTCGTCAGCTCTATCCCTCTTTCCACGCCCTTCTCTATACCCTTCTCCATGCCTTTTTCCATACCCTTTGCCATTCCTCTTTCCATCGCAACGGATAACCAGCTCATTCGCACTTCCTCCCATTCTTCTGATTCCTTCACTTCCTGCACCACGGCATCCCGTTTTTCAATCCGTTCGTCCTTCACCAAAATCTCCGGATTCTCCAGGGTTGTTTTTTTCATGTACTGCAGCAGGCTCACCAGAACCGGCGAACCGTTTTTGCTCTTCATATTCAGAAAAATCTTCATTGTTCTGTCTTCCAGGTAAAGATTTCTACCTCTTCGCAGCGTTCTCTGAATGTGTACTTTGCCCGGTCTTTTCCGAAAATATCCTCCTGTGTGATAAAAGTGATGACCGTAGGCGGAAGTTCCCGGTATTTTGTCCTTTTCCCGGATTTCAAAACCGGGGTGTCCATAAGGCCCTGGTAGAACCGGGCGCGTCTGCGCACATCATCTTGAACCGTATCATTCTGCATTTCCGTGGCACAATTTCTCCCCTTTTCATCCTGCCCGCGCGCGTCCAGGCGGATCGCGCGTTTTCCGCTTCGGTTCAGCACAACCTCCTCCACATGAACCTGAGTGAGGCGCAGGTCTGCCTCCCCCATAATAATACTCAGCACATTTTGGTAAGCTTCCTTATGCCGCATCACTGAGAGAAACAGCGGAAAATCGCTTAAATTCATCTCCTCATCCATCATGGCGGCAGCCTCCTGCCGGGCGTACTACAGCGCCATCCCCCTCTCCGGCACAAAAAATCTTTCCATGGAAACCCCTTCATGGGTGAGCAGCCATATCTTTTTATCAATGCCTCCTGCATAGCCCGTCAGGCTGCCATTGCTCCCCACCACGCGGTGACAGGGAATAATGATTGAGATGGGATTGTGGCCCACCGCGCCGCCCACCGCCTGGGCCGACATATGCGCAAGCCCCAGACGGGCGGCAATCTGCCTAGATATCTCTCCGTAGGTAGTTACCTCCCCGTAGGGGATGGCACATAGAATTTTCCAAACCTCCTGCCGGAATTCGCTGCCCCTGGGCGCAAGCCGCAGTTCCCGGATTGCGGGCTGCTCCCCGTTAAAATACCGGTCCAGCCATTTTGCTGTCTGGGCAAGTGCCTCCGTGGTTTTCACAGCCATCGGCTGTTTCTTTATGGATTCTTCAAAATATTTCTGTCCCTCGATCCACAGACCGAGCAGTTCCCCATTCTCCTCCGCAATCCAAAGTTCTCCCACGGGGGATGCATACCGCATTGTATAAATCATTTCTTTCCTCCTAGAGCGCGTTCCAGAGATTCATGACAGCATAGCTGCGCCAGGGCCGGTATCCTGCCTGTTCGGTCTCCGCCGCCGAGGCAAAAAAGGTGCGGTTCCCCTTCTTTGCCAGCTTTGCCCGACAGACCGGACGGCAGTAGATTCCGGTAGTAGAAATCCCCACAAAAAATTTTCCGTCGAACCGGGTATCCTTTGCTTTAAAGGCTTCATATAAGAAATGCTCCGTTTCCCTCATATCACATTCTCCTCAAGCCGGGCATATGAAGCGCCGCACTCCGCCCTGCTCTTTTAGTCTAGCATACCTTCCGCACAGAATCCCGCCATATTCGGACATCCTATTGCGAAACCTCCTTATAATCCCCCGATATTTATTCTGAATTATACATGGCAAACATATTTTTATCAACGACCTGCTTGCATTTTTCGGGAAAGTACACTACACTTATAGCAAACACTGTAGGGAAAGGGAAAAATTATGATGGAAACAATCGGAACGATCATCACTGCCATTGATGATGCGGTCTGGGGCTGGTGGCTCATTCTCCTGCTTCTGGGCACGCATATTTTTATGACCTTCAAGACCGGCTTCATCCAATGGAAATCCATTACCAAGGGAATTAAACTCTCTGTGACAAAGGATCCGGACGCGGAAGGCGAGGTGTCCAATTTCGGAGCTCTGACGACGGCTCTGGCGGCCACCATCGGCACGGGAAATATTGTGGGAGTGGGCACAGCCGTTGCCCTGGGCGGACCCGGAGCCGTGCTCTGGTGCTGGCTTTCCGGCGTCTTCGGCATCGCGACAAAATACGCTGAATCCCTGATTGCCGTAAAATACCGCGTAAAAAAGAGAGACGGCCGCATGCAGGGAGGCGCCATGTACGCCCTTTCCAGAGGATTAAAGTGGAAAAAATTCGGCGCCATCCTGGGAATGCTCTTTGCGGTCTTTGCCGGCATCGCTTCCTTCGGAATCGGCTGCGCCACCCAGGTAAATGCCATTGCAAATATTGTAGAGGAAAATGTGGGCATCCAGGGCTGGATTGTGGGGCTCATTGTCGCGGCACTGACAGCGGTTGTTATTTTCGGGGGAATCAAATCCATCGCCAATGTGTGTGAAAAGCTGGTTCCCTTTATGGCGGTCTTCTATGTCCTGGGCTGCCTGATTATTCTTGGCATCAATTACGATTTCATCATTCCGGCCATCGGAACCATTATCCGTCTCGCATTTCAGCCAGGCGCGGCGGCAGGCGGGCTGGTGGGAACCGGTATTATGACCGCCATGCGCTACGGAACGGCCAGAGGCCTATTTTCCAATGAATCCGGCATGGGCTCCGCTCCCATTGCCGCTGCGGCCGCACAGACGAGAAACCCCGTGCGGCAGGCCCTTGTGTCCTCTACCGGAACCTTCTGGGACACCGTAGTGGTATGCCTGATGACAGGCCTGGTGCTTGTGACCACAATCATGAAAAATCCGGCCATCAATATGGGGGATATCCGGGACGGCGGCATATTGACAACGCTGGCATTCGGACAGATTCCCTATTTCGGGCCGATTGTCCTGACACTGGGGATTATCTGCTTCGCGTTCTCCACGGTTCTCGGCTGGGCCTACTACGGAGAGCGAGCGGTGGAGTATTTTGCCGGCAAAAAGGGGCTGATTCCCTACCGGACGCTCTACATAGTCGTGGCGGCAATTGCCCCCATCGTGGCTCTTGATATTGTGTGGGATATCGCGGATATTCTGAATGCGCTGATGGCGGTTCCCAACCTGATCGCCGTTCTCCTTCTGTCCAATGTGATTTCAAGTGAGACAAAGAAATACATCCATGATCTGGATGCCTGGGACAAAGAACCTGTCCCAACCGTAAATGACTAAAACGGAATCATTCAAAGCTCCGGCTCCATCCATCTCAGCCAGCCTGCCGTATAAAACTCCCGCAGGCGGTCTACGTAGGATAGCGCTTGATCCCGAGGCATATCGTGAATCACGACCTCAAAAATCCCGCTGAACATTCCGCTGGCCGCAATATGGCACAGGGATCGGTCCAGCTGCGGAACTTGGCGGCCTAAACGGCGCAGGACGTCCATATAGTGCAGCGTGGCGTCAACTTCTATATTTACCATATTATGGACAAAATTTTCGTAGCTGGTGCCCTCTGCCTTCGTCAGGAGCACCTTGACCGGCTCAGAATGCGCACAGATATAATCTACCATCCAATGCACATAGGATTCGGACGCTTTTCCCATATGGGCGGGCTGCTCTTCCTCGGGCAGCTCGGCGAACGTGATCTGGGACTCCATAAAACGGCCCATCAAGGCGGCGGCGTGGGGCTCCACAATCGAGGCAAAAAGAGCCTCCTTGCTGGAAAAATAACCATAGAAAGCCCCCGTAGTGACCCCGGCATTTTTTACAATCTGCCGCAGGGATGCCCCTAAAAATCCCTTATCCAGAAACTCCGTCAGAGCCGCGCTCTGAATATTCTCAAGGGTAGTGCTCGATTTTTCTTCCATAGCAGCCTCCGCATAACACAGTTATATAGCAACGTTATAATACAGCTGACAAATGGATTTGTCAAGCATCCTCGCGGCAGAGACCAGGATTCCCTTTTTTAAACCTGCGGCTCATTCCCATACCGAATAATTACATGCAGCGATTCATTGACCTGGCTTGCCTTCTCCAAGGCTTGGCGGTCCTGCAGCCCACGGTAAAAGACTCGATCATGCTGGCGGCCCTCACGGGGATTTTATCGCTGACTCAGTAAACCTGCTTATCCCACTGGGCGTTGGGAATCAGGATGTATTCGGAAAAGCCTCCCAGGGTACCGGCCCTTCCCGGGTCTCCCTTTGCCAGCAGCGGATAGGGATTAAATTAACTCCTTGTACTATTTGAAAATATGACTGCTCGTCAGCTCAAATTGCACAAAGTATCCCTAATATATGCAGAAACAAGCAACCTTTCGTTTAGAAAATATGATGCTTTATTTTTCCAATATCGCACGGTTCCCCAAAAATACTGTTGAATGCCATGCACAGATTATGACCCAGAATCTTATTTTCCAGCCGGGTACATAATCCTTGAAAACTTTTTGCAAGGACTTTTTCTGCATT
>CALWBS010000043.1 GCA_944376135.1 uncultured Enterocloster sp. | reverse complement strand
AGGCCGCCGGCCGCCTATAGGAGGGAGGGGAGATACTATCCGCTTTTGCTTGACGGGCGGGAGGCGCTGTCCGCCTGGGCGCATGTAAGGGAGATAAATCTGCCCGGCGGAAAGAGCAGGGCGGCTGCCGGGCAGAGGACGGCAGGAATTGCTCCTGCGAAACAGTCCGACCTTGCGGAGTTGGTTCAATTGGCAAAAGCCAGAGTGGATGGTTTTCCCGGCTGGGAGGAGAATGAATTTCGCAGCTCTATGGGAACGGCTTTAAGCGAGGGGAGGGTGTGGCGGATTTCGGCAAATGGCTGTCTGTGGGGGGCTGTCTCTGTCTGCGGGCAGACGGGAACGATTGCATTTTTAGGTGTTCGGCCTCCGCTTTCCATCACCGGGACGGGAAAAATGCTGGTGGATTTTTTGGAGCGGGAAATATGTCCCGGCACTTCTCTCTCCCTCACCACCTTCCGCAGGGGAGACCGGGCGGATGCGGGATGGCGGGACAGCTGGGAGCGGCTGGGCTTTGCAGAGGCAGAGCTTTTGGAAGAATATGGCTATCCAACCCAGCGATTGGTGCGGGAACCGAGAAGGGAGAGGCTGTGAAGGAGAATAGGAGGCAGAGATGCCTCCTGTTTTTGACAAGCCAGAGCATCACGCTTTTCGGCTCCACATTGACCCAGATGGCAATTATCTGGTATATCACGGCGCACACAGGCTCAGGCGCCTGGATTGGCGCTTTTACAACGGCTTCGTATCTTCCGCAGTTCTTGATTTCCCTGGCAGGAGGGGCCTGGGCGGACCGGTGGAACAGAAAATGGATGATCATGGGAGCGGACGGCATGATTGCTGTATTGACGGGAGCTATGGCCCTTGCAATGCCGCGAATTCCCGGAAAAGAGATGGTTTATGCCGCCCTGCTGTTTCTCTCCGCTCTGCGCTCGCTGGGGGCGGGGATTCAGGTGCCTGCATCGGGGGCGGCCATGGCGGAACTGGCGCCGGAAGAGGAACGCATGCGGTTTAACGGAATGCACGCACTGATGCAGTCCGCAGCCCAGCTCGCGGCCCCCGGGGCCGCGGGGATTTTTCTAAGCGTTGGAAGTATCCGGGGAGCGCTCTGGGCGGATGTGGTCACGGCGGCCATGGGAATGGGGCTTCTGTGGACGCTCCGCTTTCCGGCTTCCCGGAGAGCAAAGAGAGGTGCCTTAACCGGAGAAATAAAAAAGGACAGCCTCGCCGGAGATATAAAGGAGGGCATGAAATACGTGCGATTCCATGCCCTGGTGGGCAGACTGCTGGCGGTTTATGGTTTTTTTATCTTTTTTACTGTGCCGGGGGGATTTTTAGATCAGCTCCTGGTGAGCCGCCGATTTGGAGATTCCTACGGATATATGGCTGCAGCGGAAGCTGTGGGATTTTTGGGGATGGTGCTGGGGGGAGGGATGATAAGCCTGTTTGGCGGATTTGGCAGCCGGGGGAATCATGCGGCAGGCAGGACGGCGTTCGGGCGCCTGCAGAAAAATTTGTCTTTGGGGCTGACAGGCTTTGGGATTTTGACAGGAGCTTTGGGATGTGCCGCAGACTTTCCTCTGTATTTGCTGTGCATGTTCGCTTACGGGGTGTGCATGACCGCAGTGCAGACTGCGGTGACTACCCTGCTTCAGGAAAAGACAGATCCGGAGGTCTGCGGGCGGGTGTTTGGGCTTATGACAGCGGCATATTCCGCCTGCCTGCCGTTGGGAATGGCGTTTTTCGGCCCATTAGCGGACCGTGTGCCCCTGCCGGTAATTATGGGCGGATCCGGGGGAGCCTTAGTGCTGCTTGGCTGGCGGACAGCGGGAATCCTTCGGGAGGAGGAGGTGTGAGGAACCGGAGAGGGGCCGACGTGCTGCGGCGCTGTACGATTTAGTTCTGGTCTGCTGCAGGCGGAGTCTGCCCGTCTGCATAGACAATTTCCAGATTTACCCCGTAGGGCGCGTCCATATGGAAGAGCACAGCATCATAGGCCTCCTGGGCATTGCCCGCCGCGATGGCGTCAAGGATATGCCGGTGCTCTTTTAAGGTTTCCAGCATGCGGTCTCCCTTAGACAGGGAGTAGCATGCTAATTTTTTTATGCGGTACATGTATTGGTCAAAAAGATCAATGAAAGCGGAGTTGCCGCTGTATACAACCAGAATCCGGTGGTAATTTTGATCTTCCTCGGCAAAGGATAAGACATCCTTCTGATTGTCAAAAATATGACGCTGCAGGTCCAGAGAGGCCTGCATATTTTTTATCAATGTTTGAACCGCAGGGGAGGTATGCTCCATGGCTGCCTTCCTGGCGCAGTATCCCTCGATGGCCGAACGGATATCATAGGTTTCCAGCACATCCTGCTGATTCAGCTTGTGGAGCATGAACCCTTTATTTGGCACGATATCGATGAGGCTTTCTTGGCACAGGCGATGGACAGCGTCCCGCACGGGAGTGCGGGAAATGCCGATTGTAGCGGCGATCCGGGATTCGGAATAGAGCTGATTGTAAGAAAATGTCCCGTCCAGAATCCGTGTTTTTATGTATTCATAAGCCCGCAGCTGAAGGGCGTTGAATTCGCGTCTTACCATAGATAAATCCCCCAAAAATGATTGCCTTTCTTTTTTTAGAATACTACAGAATCGCGGGGCAGTCAACCAAAGATAAACGGTTTGGGATGGATTAATGTGTTAAAAAAATAACCAGAGTATAAAAATAAACCTGATTAAAATGTATAAAAATAAAGATGAAATATATGCAATTTAACGAAAATAAAATAGGATATTGACTTACATACCGGTATGCAATAGTATAATAATAACAGTTGCATACCGGTATACAGATAATAAATCAAACGACGCCGGTATTTTAGGATACAGGAGGAATGGATATGATTGGATTTATTGGATTGGGCATCATGGGAAAGCCCATGGCAAAAAATTTGCTGAAGGCAGGAGAATCGCTGATGGTTTATGATATTAATCCGGAGGCGGTAGAGGCAGTGACAGCGGAGGGCGCGAAGGCAGGGACGCCGGAGGCGATCGGCAGGGAGTGCCAGGTGGTCTTTACCATCCTGCCAAACGGGCCCATTGTGCAGGAAGTGCTCTTTGGGGAAGGGGGCGCGGCGGCCTCTTTGAAAGCGGGAGCGGTCGTCTGCGACTGCAGCTCGGTGACGCCGACGGAATCGAAAACCTGCTGGGAAAAGCTGAACGCCCAGGGGGTAGGGTTTGTGGACGCGCCGGTGAGCGGCGGCGAGCCGGGAGCCGTGGCCGGGACGCTGGCGTTTATGGCCGGGGGAGAACAAAAGGATTTTGACGTGCTGAAGCCCTATTTTGATATAATGGGCTCCTCCGCCCTTTTGGTGGGAGCTTCGGGAAGCGGAAGCGTGACGAAGCTGGCCAATCAGGTGATTGTGAACAACACCATTGCCATCGTGTCTGAGGCCTTTGTCCTTGCGTCAAAGGCGGGGGCGGATCCGGTGAAGGTGTATGAGGCTATCCGGGGTGGCCTGGCGGGGAGCGCGGTTTTGGATGCCAAGATCCCTATGATAGTGGAGCGGAATTTTAAGCCCGGCGGAAAGATTTCCATTAACCACAAGGATATTAAAAACGTGATCAATACTGCCCACGAGCTGGATGTGCCGGTTCCCTACAGCGCGCAGCTCTTTGAAATTCTGCAGAGCCTGAAGGTGCACGGCCATATGGATGAGGATCATGGCGGCATTGTCCAGTATTTTGAGCAGCTGGCGGATGTGGTGGTGAAAAAGAGGGATTAGGAGGAGCGTTGTATGAATGAGCAGGCGGTAAGCGCGGACATCTTGAAACGGTATCCGGCTGTTGACGAGGAACGAATCAGCAGTCTTCTGCAGAAGGAGATTGATGAAAGCCGGATCAAGATCATTGTCCTGGATGATGATCCTACCGGCGTACAGACGGTGCATGATATTTCCGTATATACGGATTGGACGGAGGAGAGCATCCGGCAGGGGCTGGAAGAAAAGAACAAGCTGTTTTATATTTTGACAAATTCCCGGGGATTTACCGAGGAGCAGACCATAGAAGCGCATCGTGAGATCGCGGAAAACATCGTGAAAGCGGCGGGAGCGCTTGGCGTCCGCTATCTTGTCATGAGCCGCAGCGACTCCACGCTGCGGGGGCACTATCCCACCGAACCCCGTGTGCTGAAAGAGGTTTTGGAGGAGCAGGGCGGACAGCATCTGGACGGGGAAGTTATCTGCCCCTTCTTTAAAGAGGGCGGGCGTTTTACCATCAATGATGTGCACTATGTCCAGTATGGAGAGACGCTTGTTCCTGCAGGGGAGACGGAGTTTGCAAAGGATAAAACGTTTGGCTACCGCGCCTCAAATATACGGGAATACGTGGAGGAAAAGACAAAAGGAGCCTACAGGGCGAAGGATGTCATTTCTATCAGCCTGGATGACCTGAGAAAAGTGAAGATTGATGCGATCACGGAGCAGCTGCTGACAGTAAAGGATTTTAATAAAATTGTGGTCAATGCCATCGACTACTGTGATCTGAAGGTGTTCAGCACGGCTCTGTACCGCGCGATGGCTCAGGGAAAAAACTTCATGTTCCGCACTGCGGCCGGTTTGGTAAAGGTGATGGGCGGAATCACGGATATTCCCCTTCTCACACGGAGAGATATGGTCACAAAAGAGACGGATATGGGAGGCATTGTGGTGGTGGGAAGCCACACGCAGAAGACGACGGCCCAGTTGGAGGAGCTGCTCACCCTGGACTGTGTGGAGGGAATCCCCTTTCATTCCGATCTGGTTCTCAAAGGAGACGCGGCATTTGCCGCAGAAGTTGGCCGGGTGGTGCGAAAGAGCGAGGAAGTTATGCGGTCGGGCAAAACAGCGGTGTGTTATACGGACCGGAAGCTTTTAACTGTGGAGAATGAGACAAAAGAGGAAGCGCTTCTGCGCTCCGTGAAAATATCGGAAGGGGTGCAGGCCCTGGTGGGAAATCTCTCCGTAACCCCGGCCTTTGTGGTGGCGAAAGGGGGAATTACCTCCAGCGATGTGGGGACAAAGGCGCTTAAAGTGAAGCGGGCGGATGTGATGGGACAGATAAAGCCGGGAATACCCGTTTGGAGGACAGGAAAGGAGAGCCGGTTCCCGGGGACGCCCTATGTAATTTTTCCGGGGAATGTTGGAGAGGTGCAGACGCTGCGGGAAGTCGTGCAGGTGCTGACGGATAAGTAAAATTTGACAGAAGGAGAGGAATTTCTATGGAAGGTAAAAAGAAAAGCAGAGGAATTGGGTGGTTTTTTAGTGGCCCTATGGCCCTGGCAGCGCTAATGTTTTCTACGTATGTAGGGCCGGGCTTTGCTTCCGGAACCCAGACCACTTCTTATTTTATGAATAAGGGTTGGATCGGTGTTTTCCTCGCGCCTGCGGTAGTCGGGTTGCTGACATTTCTCTGGTGCTTTTTGGTGAACGAGTTTGATCGGATATACAGGCCCAGAAATTTCCGTGAACAGTCCGATATGATCTATAAAAATCCGGTTGTGCGTGAGATCTTAGGTATCTTTACAGATGTTGTTGGAATTTTTCAGATACTTTTGGTGTGCTCAGCCATGATCTCCGGGGCTGCGAACCTTTTCAACAGTACATGGGGAATACCAATGGCGGCGGGAACCATTCTGTTTGCGGCGGCTATATTAATTCTCACACTCTGGGGAACGCAGTTGGTTTTAAAAGCCGGCACTTTTTTCACAATATGTATTTTAGCGGTTACAATTTACATAGCAGTTATTGGAATCCTGCCCGCATGGCCCGCAGCGCAGGCCTGGATGCAGCAAAGAGTGCAGCCTGAGGAATTTGGATTTTCCAAACTCTATGCGTGGTATGTAATTGTTACATTTACCGGCACATATTGTTCCGGACGAAATGCGGCAGTGCCTGCTTCCCTGGAAGCGCTACAGACACGGATGGACTCGTTTGTGGCAGCTCTTGGAAACGCCCTTTTGTGTACCTTATCTACCTGCGTATATACGGTTATTTTTGCTGCCGGCATGCCGGGAATCATAAATGAAAGTATCCCGACTCTTTATGCATTGGAAGAAATTGTAGGCGCGTCTTCGGTTGCACAGATTCTTTATGTGATTATCGCCTTGGCAGCGATGCTGAGTACCGGCGTTTCCCTTATGTATGGAGGAATTGCCCGATACAGCGGCCCTGTTAAAAAGATATGGAAAACAACCAATGATGTGGCTGTTAATGCGGTGATCGTCATCGTGTCCATTGTCTTATGCACACTGCTGAGTACGGTGGGGATCTTGACAATTATTGGTGTTGGATATACATATATGGGAGTTATATCTACACCGGTTATCTTCTTTTTATGGTTTATTACAATCCCTTACCGCATGATGAAAGATCGCAAAGAAGGCAAGCTCCCGAAAACACCCGATGCATCTTCTCTGTAAAAATGTAACTGCTGAACGGTTTGTAATGATAACAGGAATCATCAATAGATTGTAGTAGGAGGTACATTATGGCTGTAGTAAATATGGATTTTGAAAGTCAGCTCTATGGAGGGCGCCACATGATCAGCATGATCCTTCCCGATCTTCCGCGGGATCAGGAGCCAGAAGCATTTTATGTAAATAACAAGAAATTTAAAGTTTTATGGCTTCTGCATGGGACGTTCGGCGATCATACGGATTGGATCCGTCGTACCAACATTGAGGTGTATGCGTGTGAGAAAAATCTGGCGGTTGTTATGCCTGCCGGCATGAATTCAGACTATGTCAATTGGAAGGGCTTTGGCGTGGGCTTCAATATGTATGATTATCTCTTTGAAGAGTTGATGCCGATGATTTATCATTGGTATCCAATTTCTGACAAACGGGAGGATAATTTTATTGCGGGTCTTTCTATGGGCGGCATGGGGGCATTAAGCTATGCCCTGACCAGACCGGAAAAATTTGCGGCGGCAGGAAGTTTATCGGCTCCTCTCTTTCATTATAGAGAGATGATAGCAAAAGGGGAAATCTTTGATACAGAGACGCCGGCGCATTTAAAAAATTACCGGCCCAGCCGATGGAAAAACCAGATTGAGAATGCGGGCGGAGAGGAAGAATTTTTACAGTCTCCGATGAATGCCTGGGATAGGTTAGCTGAAAATTATAAAAATAGCGTAAATATGCCAAAATTATATTTTTGCAGCGGGACAGCAGATTTTTTGTATCCGTATTATCAGAAGTTTAAGAAATACGCTCAGGAATCGGGCTGGAATGACATTGTTTTTGAGGAAGAAGAAGGACTGGGACATGAATGGAGGTTCTGGGATAAATACATAGAAAGATTTCTTACGCTTTATGTATCTGATTCTAAGAAGAAACTGGGCTTTTAAATTAGGCTTATTGACAGAAGACGATACAAAGCAGGCGGGCTGTAAAATATTCAGATAGACTTTGCGGGAAGGATATTTTCGGGAGGGAGATATGGCAAAACCCAAAATAGCAGTTACCATGGGCGATCCGGCAGGCATCGGGCCGGAGATTATTGTCAGGGCCCTGGCCCGGGAGGAAGTACGGCAAAAGGCGGTGAGCCTTGTCATAGGGGATGCGAAAATTCTGCGTTTGGCGATGGAAGCCACGGGCATAGAGCTGCAGATACACAAAATCGGGGCTGCCGGGGAGGCCGTGGACGAGAATGGCGTGCTGAATCTTATCGACAGGGAAAATGTGCGTATGGACGAATTTCAATGGGGACAGATAAGCGCCATGTGCGGCCGGGCCGCTTATGAATATATTGAAACCGGCATATCTCTGGCAAATGCAGGGGAGGTGGACGGCGTGTGCACTGCTCCCATCAACAAGGAGGCGCTCCGCGCGGCGGGCGTCCCCTATATCGG
>CALWBS010000042.1 GCA_944376135.1 uncultured Enterocloster sp. | reverse complement strand
GAAGCTCCCAGGCGGATAAACGCCTCCGCGTCCGCAAATGACTTGATCCCTCCGGCCGCTTTTATCCGCACATCCGGTCCCACATGCGCTGCAAAAAGGGCGATGTCCTCCCGAGTCGCTCCTCCGGTGGAAAATCCTGTGGACGTCTTGATAAAATCTGCTCCTGCATCTGTGACCACCCGGCACATGCGAATTTTCTCCTCCTCGGTGAGAAGACAGGTCTCGATGATCACCTTCAGAATATGGTTTCCGCATGCCTTTTTCACCTGGCGGATCTCCTTCTCCACCAGGCCAAAATCCCCGGACTTCACATGGCCGATGGAAATCACCATGTCAATCTCGTCCGCCCCATTTTGTATGGCATCCTCGGTCTCAAAAACCTTGACAGCTTCCGTACAGCTTCCGTTTGGGAAGCCGATCACCGTACAGATCGGCAGGCGGTCCCCGACAAATTCCTTTGTCTGCTTTACATAGCAGGGCGGAATGCAGACGGACGCGGTCTGAAAGACTATCCCCTCCTCACAAATTTTCTTTATTTCCTCCCAGGTAGCCATCTGGCGGAGCAGGGTGTGGTCCACTCGCATAAGAATTTCTTTCATTGTTTCCTGCATCTGATTGTCTCCTATCTCTTTTCCGATACTTCTTTCTGTATCTGTCTTAGCTCCTCCTCTGTCAGAGTAGGTGCAAATTTGCGGGCCAGCTCAAAATCAAGACTTGCGGTGAATGCCGCATCTCACTATATAAAGCCCTCTTTATTCACATAGTAACTGCCCGGCCAGGGATTTGTCAAGACGTATCCCATCACCCCAAAAATGCGGAGGAGTTTATCCGGCCTGCTTTTCCTCATCATAGAAAGAGTGATGTCATCCACACATTTTCCGGATACTTTATACAGTCTCCTCTGGCAAAACGCCGGATGCCATTGAATCAATCCCTTTTCCATACACTTTCCTCGTTTTGCACAGCACATTCCTGCCACAACGCAGTTAAAACGTGCGAGTATCGGTCATCAAAACAATTGGAATCACAGCAAAGAATCGCTCGGAACGCCCGGACGGCGCAGATTATAAAAGAAAATCAGAATTGCTTAACACATTAAAAAACTTTGCTCTCATTTAGAATAGCATATAATATCAGGAAATGCAAGGTTCTAATTTTTTCCGCCCCTCTTGCCTTTCTCCCCCAAATGTTCTATGATAATGCCATCCCAAAACCAGAAAGGAGTCCTGCCTATGCAAACCACAAATTTTCCTGCGCGCAAGCCGCTCACCGTATACTTTGACTACGCCTGCCCCTACTGCTTTCACGGGGTATGCGACCTCTTGGAGCTCTTAAAGGAACATCCATATTTCTCCGTCACCTGGGTCCCCTGCGAAGCCCATCCGCTGCCCGAGCCCGCCTGGATGCACAGCAGCCTGGCAGGACAGGCCATGCTGGCCGTCTCTGCCCTGGGAGGCAATGTGGAAAAATTCCATGAAGCCGTCTTTCTTGCTCTTTTCCGGGAGAAAAAACGAATCGACAGCAGCCGCCTTCTGGCAGATCTGGCTGCCGCCTGCGGCGCGGATGCGGATAAAGTACTCGAAGCTCTGGACTCCGGCCGTTACAAAGCGGACATAGAGAAGAACAATCATCTGGTATGGGGCATCCGCCGGTTTGAAGCCGTGCCCTGCTATGAGAGCGGCAGCCGCCTCCTGGCATCCCGCGAAGATGTGCTCCTATCCAAAGAAGAGCTGGCCAAATTTCTCCGCCAGCTTTGAACCGCCCCGCCCAAAGCGAGACCACAAAGCAGGACATGACTCCCGCCCTCTTTACGGCATATGCGTCAGAATATATGCCAAAAATGCCAAAAGCGGCCGCCCGGACATTCATCCCGGACAGCCGCTCTCTGCTATCTCCTATTTATTTCCCATTGATATAGTTCACCAGTCCCCCCGCAGAGATGATCTTCTGCATAAAGGGCGGGAATGACTGGCCTTTATAGGTCTCCCCTTTTGTCTTATCGGTGATCACGCCGCTGTCAAAGTCAACCTCCACCTCATCCCCGTTCTCAATGGCCTTTGCCGCCTCCGGGCACTCAATGATGGGAAGGCCGATGTTGATGGCGTTCCGGTAGAATATCCGGGCAAAGGTCTCCGCGATCACGCAGCTCACCCCAGCGCACTTGATGGCTAAGGGCGCGTGCTCCCTGGAGGAGCCGCAGCCAAAATTCTTGTTTGCCACGATGATATCGCCCTTCTGCACCTTATGGATGAATTCCTTGTCAATGTCTTCCATGCAGTGCTTTGCCAGCTCTTCGCCCTGGGTGGCGTTCAGATAGCGGGCCGGAATGATCACGTCCGTATCCACATTGTCTCCATATTTAAAAACATGTCCGCATGCCTTCATCGTTCTCTCTCCTTCCCGTTAATCCAACTGGCAGGGGCAGATAATTTTCCCCGCTACCGCGCTGGCCGCAGCCACAGCCGGACTCGCCAGATATACCTCAGAATCCACATGGCCCATACGGCCCACAAAGTTCCGGTTGGTGGTGGAAATGCACCGCTCCCCTGCTGCCAGGATGCCCATATAGCCGCCCAGACAGGGCCCGCAGGTGGGAGTGCTCACCACAGCCCCCGCCTCAATGAAAATCTCCAAGAGCCCTTCCCGCATGGCCTGCAGATAGATGGCCTGGGTAGCAGGGATCACAATGCAGCGGACGCCCTTTGCCACCTTGCGCCCCTTTAACACTTCAGCGGCAGCCCGCATATCTTCCATGCGCCCGTTGGTACAGGAGCCGATCACCGCCTGGTCAATCTTCACCTCGCCCACCTGGTCAATGGTCTTTGTGTTGGAGGGCAGATGGGGGAAGGACACCGTCGGCTTGAGTTCTGAGAGGTCAATCACATACGTCTCCTCATACTCTGCGTCCGCATCGGCCTCATAGATGGTAAACTCCCGCTTGGAGTGCTCCTTCATATACTGGATGGCCGCCCCGTCCACAGGGAAAATCCCGTTCTTTCCGCCGGCCTCGATGGCCATATTGCAGATGGTAAACCGATCGTCCATAGACAGGTACTGAATGCCGTCCCCCACAAACTCCATGGACTTATAGAGGGCGCCGTCCACACCGATCATTCCGATAATATGTAAAATCACGTCCTTACCGCTAACCCACTTGTTCGGCTTTCCCACCAACTCAAATTTGATGGCTGACGGCACCTTAAACCAAGCCTTGCCCGTCACCATGCCGGCAGCCATATCCGTGCTTCCCACACCGGTTGAGAAAGCACCCAATGCCCCGTAGGTACAGGTGTGGGAGTCCGCCCCGATCACCGCGTCCCCGGCCACCACCAGGCCTTTTTCCGGCAGAAGGGCGTGCTCAATGCCCATCTCGCCCACATCAAAATAGTTGGTTATAGAATGGGAACAGGCAAATTCCCGGCAGCATTTGCAGTTTTCCGCGGATTTAATATCCTTATTCGGAATAAAATGATCCATTACAAGAGCGATTTTATCCTTGTCAAACACGGATTTTTTATCCATCTTTTTCATCTCGTTAATGGCGACCGGCGAGGTGATGTCATTTCCCAGCACCAGATCAAGCTCCGCCTCGATCAGCTGTCCGGCTTTTACCTCGTCAAGCCCTGCGTGGGCTGCCAAAATTTTCTGGCTCATGGTCATTCCCATAGTAAGCTTCCTCCTTAAATCTCCCCGCCGAATGGTCCCGGACCGCTCTATGTCTGCGGCTCTGTGTCTAAGGCCCTGCGCCTGTTATCCCGGCTCTGTCCAAAAGGCGGTTTCATTTCCTGCTTTACATTTTAGCATAGGTGCTGTTATAATGAAAATACATAATATGAATGGTATCCATGAAAAAATGTTATAGAGCATCTTTTTAAGGAGATTCTTATGGAACAAAATCTGTCGCAGTATAAAATTTTTTACGAAGTGGCAAAGGCCGGAAATATTTCCCGAGCCGCCAAGGAGCTCTACATAAGCCAGCCCGCCATCAGCAAATCCATCAGCAAACTGGAGGACAGCTTGGGACTCGCCCTTTTCACCCGAAGTTCCCGTGGAGTTCAGCTCACCTGCGAGGGCGAAGTCCTCTTTGAGCATGTGCGGGAGGCCTTTGAGGCGCTGGACCGAGGCGAACAAGAGCTCAAACGCATCCAGGAATTTGACATCGGCCATCTGCGCATCGGGGTCAGCAACACTCTGTGCAAATACATTCTTCTGCCCTATTTAAAGACCTTCGTGGACCAGTATCCCCATATGCGGGTCACCATCGAAAGCCAGGCTACGGCGCAAACCCTGACGCGCCTGGAGCAGCAGAAGATTGATCTGGGCCTGGTAGCCGAGCCCTCTTTAAAAAAAGACCTCTCTTTTATCCCTGTTATGGACATTCAGGATATTTTCGTTGCAACCCCCGCCTACCTGGAAAATCTCTATCTTCGGGAAGGACGGGATACAGGCCTCTTTGAGACGGGCAATATCATGCTCCTTGACACCAGCAACATGACCCGCCGCTATGTGGATGAATACATGTCCCAGAACAACATCTATCCCCGGCAGATTCTGGAGGTGACTACGATGGATCTGCTCATTGAATTTGCAAAAATCGGTCTCGGCATCGGCTGTGTCATCAAGGAGCTTGTGCAGAAAGAGCTGGAGGCCGGCGTCCTCACCGAGATTCCACTGGACATTCCCATCCACCGGCGGACCATCGGCTTTGCCTACCATCCCGCCAACCAGGCCCTGGCCTTAAAGACTTTCCTTGAATTTCTCTATTAACGCTGATAACGGCAGTCTTAGACAGCAGGAGCCGGGAGCGGCTCGACATTCCTCCGCTCCCGGCTCCTGCTGGTCCGCCATTCTATTTTATTATTCCTCATACTGGGCATAGTACTCATCAAATAAACGGTTAATCGCGCTGTGCGTCTCTCCGCTGATCGCGGGAAGAGAGCCGCCCCAGGCCTGTTCCGCCTGACGGAAGCCTTTTTCCACCGCAGCCTGCATCTCACGCATCTTGTCCGCGTCCTCTCCCGCCACTGCCCTGGCAAAATCAAAAATCCGCTGGGATGTCTGGCTGACGCCCCAATATCCATCCTCCGAAATTGCGGCCTGAGCCTCCGCTTTGGTCTTCGCGTCCACCACATAATTCCCGCTGGCCATAAATTTCCAGAAGCCGTCATTCTGGACCGAAGCGGCCGTAATCCCCTGCTTCTGGAATACCTGGGTCATCATGTTGGTAAAACGGGCCATCTGGTTGTCCAAATCTTCCTGAAGGCTCTTTACCAGGGCTGCACGGTCATCCTCGCTCATCTTGAGAATGTCCGTATCCCGGCTGAACGCCGCGCGGTCCCTGTTTTCCGCCTTATTCTGAACGGAACTTCCCTTTTCCGTCTCTTTCTCCGCAGAAACAGCGCCGCTTTCCTGCGTCCTGCTGTATGCCGTGACCCTGCGGATTTCCTGTGAGTAGGCCTCGCCGGCCCTGCCCGTCTGCATCTCCATGTAATCCCTCCTCTGCGTTATTAACTCAAAATAATAATTCTATTTAATATATCGTCAATAACACAGCAAAATTAAGGATGCATGGCGGTTTCTTCCCTTGCCATCCGCAGTACTCCATACTATAATAGCAAAGGCGGTTTTCCGTCAAACAAAATTTCCTTCAGAAATCAACAGGAGGGCTGTTCCCCATGCCGCAGACATTTTCTTTCTTCTTTTTGGCAGAGCTGACCGGCACCGTGGCATTTGCCTGCTCCGGCGCCATGGTGGCAATTGAAAAAAAGCTGGATCTTCTGGGCGTCATCGTCCTGGGCGTCACTACCGCGGTGGGCGGCGGCATGATCCGCGACATTCTTTTGGGCCAGCTGCCGCCCAATCTGTTCATCAACCCAGCCTATGTGCTGACCGCCTTTCTGGCAGTTTTGATTCTGTTTTTCATTGTCAAATTCTGCCGAAGCTCCAAGAAAGCCCTGTCGTCCGAGGCTTACGAGGCGGTCATGAATCTGCTGGACGCCATAGGTCTGGGAGTCTTCACCGCCATGGGCATAGACACCGCCATAGCGGCAGGTTACGGGAAGTACCATTTTTTCATCATCTTCCTGGGCGTTATCACCGGGGTCGGCGGCGGCATTCTGCGGGATATCATGGCGGGACAAACCCCTTTTGTGCTGAAAAAACATGTGTACGCCTGCGCTTCCCTGGCCGGGGCTTTAAGCTATGTCTGGCTTCTGCCGCGGATCTTCTCTCAGGCAGCTTTTCTTATAAGCGCCTGTCTGGTCGTCCTTATCCGTGTTCTTGCGCGGCGGTATAAATGGAATCTTCCTACGGCGGAGTAATGCTCCGCCGCAGGAAGATTCGCCTGTTCTCGCTGCCTGCTCTCATTTTCCGACAGAAGCATCTCTTCTCTATAGAAGATAATTCCTACATCGCATAACCGTTTAGGCTCCAATGATACACAGCACAGCTCATCTTCTGTTACTTT
>CALWBS010000041.1 GCA_944376135.1 uncultured Enterocloster sp. | reverse complement strand
TTCAAAAAGGGTTGAAGGATAGTTGTTAAACATTCGTGCATCTCTTATGTACATAGTATAGCACGGGGCGGCTGGAAATGTTTGAATGTTCTTTGAATAGATTATTAAGAAAATCTTAATTCTGGATTTACCCCATCCGTAAGGTTTGGCCCAAAAACGTAAGAACTCATCCAGGAACCGGAAGGCCCCTTGGCGAATATGCTAAATAAAAAAGGAGTATTTGGGGATGTGAATCATGCAAGGGAAGAGATACACTGTGACCGTCCGGCAGCCCGGGCTCTGACAGGACAGGGCGTGGGGGTGGCAGTGCTGGATACGGGTATTTATCCCCATGAAGATTTTAAAGACAGAATTATTGCCTTCCATGATGTGGTAAACCGCCGCCCGGCGGCCTACGATGACAATGGACACGGTACTCATATAGCAGCAATTATCGGCGGAGACGGATTCTCCAGCCAGGGAATGTACCGGGGCGTGGCGCCGGGGTGCAATATTATCGCGGTAAAGGTTCTGGATCACCGGGGAAATGGATTTGCATCGGACGTGCTGGCAGGGCTTCGATGGATACGAGAAAACAGAGAGCGGTATGGAATACGGATTGTGAATATATCTGTTGGCTCTCTGTCCCGCCGCAATATGACGGAGAATTCCGTTTTGGTGCGGGGGGTCAACGGGGCTTGGGATGATGGCCTGGTTGTGGTGGTGGCCGCGGGCAACCACGGGCCGGGCCGCATGACAATCACAACGCCGGGAATCAGCCGCAAAGTGATAACTGTGGGCTGTTCCGATGACTATAAGGAAGTGGATGTCATGGGAAACCGGATGGTAGATTACTCGGGGCGCGGGCCGACTATGGCCTGCATCTGCAAACCGGACATTGTGGCGCCGGGCTCAGGCATTGTGAGCTGCAGCAATGAACCGGGAAAATATTTTTCCAAATCCGGCACCAGTATGTCAACGCCTCTAGTGTCCGGCGCCATAGCCCTTTTGCTGGAAAGGTACCCTTCCATGACCAACCGGGATGTCAAACTGCGCCTTAGGGAACGGGCAGTGGACATGGGCCTTCCCCACAACCATCAGGGATGGGGAAGGCTGGACGTGGAGCGGCTGGTGGAAGAGCTATAACTCCCTATGCCTCCCAGCGCCCGGATGCCCCGCAGGGCAGAGTGAGCCCTGTAGAGGACACGGGAAGCCCCACTTCTTGGGCAGAGAGTCTGCCTCCAAGCTTGGGAACCAGCTCCACTCCCAGAAGGTAGCTCAACACCGAGGGGGCCAGCCCTGTGGTGTAGGAGTTTACAAGAAAAAACAGCGGTTCAGGGGACAGCAGCTTCGCGCACAGGCGAATCAGGGGATGGATGGCGGTTTCAATCTTCCATATCTCTCCCTTGGGTCCGCGGCCGTAGGATGGAGGATCCATGATGACGGCGTCATAATGGTTGCCTCTCCGGATTTCCCGCTCTACAAATTTGACGCAGTCATCCACAATCCAGCGGATGGGGGCATCGCCCAGGCCGGAAGCCTGGGCGTTTTCCTTTGCCCAGGTTACCATGCCCTTGGAAGCGTCCACATGGGTCACTGCGGCACCGGCTTTGGCAGCAGCCAGAGTGGCTCCGCCCGTATAGGCGAAGAGGTTCAGCACCTTCACCGGCCGCCCGGCCGCCGCAATCTTGGGGCTAAACCAGTCCCAGTTGGCTGCCTGCTCGGGGAAAAGTCCCGTGTGCTTGAAGCTGAAGGGTTTCAAGTGAAAGGAGAGATCCTTGTAGCGGATGGACCACTGATCGGGGAGATCAAAAAATTCCCACTGTCCGCCGCCCTTACTGCTGCGGTGATAATGTCCGTTTTTCTTCTTCCAGCCCGGATTGGTCCGGGGCGTATCCCATATCACCTGGGGATCCGGGCGCACCAGCAGATACTTCCCCCAGCGCTCCAGTTTCTCGCCGCCGGAGCAGTCAATGATCTCATAATCCTTCCATTCATCCGCAAGCCACATAGGTTAACCTCATTTCCCGCCCCTGTCCGGGGCAAATTTACTGCTTTAGAGTATAGCCCAATACCCGCCGGGATGTCAATCGGTCCGGACATTTTCGGGTGCACAACGATTTTTTCACCGTCTGATTTCGTAATAGAATTGAAAGATAAAATAGGTTGAACAATCCTGGCAGCCCTGTTACAATATACCATAGGGGAACGGGGCAGAGAAAGAAGCGCTCCGCGACAGGTGAGGCAGAGAAGAAGGAGCTGAGCATTATGAAAAAAAGAACAGCCGCGGTATTGATTTTGGCAGCGGCCCTGTCTTTTGGTATGGCCACGGTCCCGGCCATGGCGGCGGAAGGATGGAGCCAGGAAAGCGGAAACTGGGTATATTACGACGCCAATGGCAGTAAGGTTTATAATGAATGGAAAAAAGGTGCGGACAATCTCTGGCGCTATCTGAACGGCAGCGGGGTGATGGCCGTGAACGACTGGGTTGACAGTGAATATTATGTTGACAGCAATGGAATTATGCTCACAGACAAGTGGCTTAAGCTGACGGATGCTGACGGTGAGTATGAGTGGTACTATTTCGGCAGCAGCGGAAAGATGATCGACGATACCTGGAAGAAGATTGACGATAAGTGGTATCATTTCGACGGAAGCGGGCGCATGGAGCTGGGATGGATTCTGGATGATATGTACTATACCGGGACGGACGGCGTGATGCGCACCGGATGGCAGAAGCTGATTCCTCCGGAGGATTATGATGAGCAGAGCGACAAGGTGGTCCCCAGTTATGAGGGGAGCGGTGCGTCGGATGATGGAAAGTACTGGTTTTACTTCGGAACCAACGGAAAGAAATATGTGCCGAGCGACAGCGGTTCCGGCGATTACGGCACCCGCAAGATTGACGGAGAATATTACTGCTTCGACCAGGATGGAGCGATGCAGACAGGCTGGAGGGATGTGCGTTCCGGTTCCGAGGACAATATACAGGATTATATGTATTTTGGCTCGGACGGCAAGGCCAAGATCGGCTGGTATTCGATTGAGCCGCCGGCGGAGCTGGACGGTTATGACGGGGATGTGGAGTGGTTTTATTTCAGCAACAGCGGAAAGCCGCGGGCTTCGGATACGGAGAAGCTCAAATCCAGCGATATCGTCCGAATCAGCGGCAAGAGCTACCTCTTCAATCACTTGGGCAATCCGGTGTATGGGCTGCGGAAGGTTTACACCGGGGCCGGAGAAGATGACTGGTCGGCCTATTATTTCGGAACCAAAGAGCAGAGCAGTGTTCAGAGAGGTAAGATCAAAATTTCGGAGGACAACGGAGAGACAACCCAGTTCTATTTCAGCAGCAATGGACGGGGGGTCACCGGAGTGGAGGACGGTTACCTCTATTATAAAGGAAAGCTTCAGAGAGCGGCGGACGGGCAGAAGTACGCATGCTTTGATATAGACGGAGATTATTATGTGGTGAACTCCTCGGGAAAAGTCCAGAAGGATAAAAAGGTGGAAAATGTCGATGATGTGGAGTTTAAGACAAACGCATCCGGCATCCTGGTCTCGGCGGATGGAGATACGGACGTGGCCTCTTATGCGGAGGAACCGGAGGAACCTTACTGTGTGGAATATTAAAAATTATCAACTATTTGGAAATGGCCCGGGCTGTGAAAGCGGCCCGGGCAAAACTGTGCCCGCAGCTGGAAAATTTCCCCATTCCATGACGCATTCCGTGCAGGCTTTGCAGCAGAAAAAACCGCAGAAAAAACCTTGTAAAAACGTGAAAAAAATGCTTGCAAATGGAAAAAATATATGCTAGTATATAAAGGCTGTGGCATGATAGCTGTGAAGCGCGAGGTTGCTGCCCGTATGTGGCAGGTTTTCCGTGGAGCGAATGTCAAGTTAGGAAACTGGCGACAAGTCACTGTACCAAATAAAAAAGCTGCCTTGGATGGCAGTTGGCGTATGGCCTGTTTAGGACACACGCGGCAACGTGTACAGTCACCGCTTGTCGTACTTGTTTTGAAAGTGCGAAAAGGAGGCGACTTTTTTTATGGCAAGTCAGGTAATGAGAATCACATTGAAAGCTTATGATCACC
>CALWBS010000040.1 GCA_944376135.1 uncultured Enterocloster sp. | reverse complement strand
ATATTCCTGACTACCAGATGTCCGCTATGCTGATGGCGATTTATTTTCAGGGAATGGAGGACGGGGAAATTACGGATTTGACCCTGGAGATGGCCCATTCCGGGGATATGGTGGATCTCTCCCCCATCAAAGGTGTGAAAGTGGATAAGCACAGCACCGGCGGCGTGGGGGATAAGACGACCCTGATTGCAGGCCCCCTGGCCGCGGCCTGCGGGGTGAAGGTGGCGAAGATGAGCGGCCGGGGGCTGGGGCATACCGGGGGAACCGTGGATAAGCTGGAGAGTATCCCGGGCTTTCGGACAGAGATTCCCCGAGAGGAATTTTTCCGTATTGTGAACGAGCACGGGATTGCGGTGATCGGACAGTCGGGAAATCTGGTCCCGGCGGATAAAAAGCTCTACGCTCTTAGGGATGTGACGGCCACGGTGGACAGCATTCCCCTCATCGCCTCCTCTATCATGAGCAAGAAGCTGGCTGCGGGGAGCGACGGCATTGTCCTGGATGTGAAGACGGGAAGCGGCGCCATTATGAAAGATCTGGATTCCTCCCGCCGACTAGATAAAAAAATGGTGGCCATCGGCCGCCAGGCGGGAAAACGCTGCTGCGCCCTGATTACCAATATGGATGTGCCTCTGGGCCGCGCGGTGGGAAATGCCCTGGAGATGCGGGAAGCCATCGAAACCCTGATGGGCCGGGGGCCGGAGGATCTGGTGAAGGTGAGCACCCAGCTGGCGGCGCTGATGGTCTGGATAGGCAGCGAACCGGGCAAAGACGCGGAGAGAGAGTCCGGGTCTGCGGGGCTTTTGCAGGCCAGGGAGCGGGTCATGGAAGCGCTGAAAACGGGAGCAGGCCTGAGGGTGCTGGCTGAAATGACAGAAGCTCAGGGAGGAGATCCCCGCTGCATCTGGGAGCCGGACCGCCTGCGCCTGGGAGAGAAGCGCCTGGAGGTGAAGGCGCGTTCGGACGGATATCTGGGCCGTATGGATACGGAGGCAGTGGGCATTGCCTCGGTGCTTTTAGGGGCGGGGAGAAGCCGCAGGGAGGATGCGCTGGACTATGGAGCCGGCATCGTATTGAAAAAGAAGTACGGAGAACCGGTCCGGGCGGGAGAAACCATAGGGGTTTTGTATGCCTCGCGGGAGGAGCTGCTGGAGCCGGCGGCAGAGAAATTCCTCTCTGCCTGCGCCGTTGAGAAGGAGAAGCCGGAGCCGGAGCCGCTGATTTATGAGAAATTGCCATAAATGTTCAGAAAAATCCGCTTGAAAAACCCGAACGCATGGGGTATAATAGCTTCATAAAATCAGTAAGGCAATCCTGTAACTACCTGGGGTGTGCGATACTCTTACCAATTTTGAACCTACATTAGACACAAGGGATTCCAATATTTTTAGGTGGATGTCAGGCCTCCTTTGAGTGGAAGGCAGAAGCCTAAGTGAGGTTGCCCACCTAGCACTGCTAGGCGTCAATAAGTAAGAGACGGCATCTTGGGGTTACAGATGATAAAAGCAGCGAGTCTCTCGCTGCTTTCCTTTGTATATGGGAGCAGATTATGAATATGAGAAACAAGATGATTGCCTGGGTGGCCGGGGTAGTCACCATTGTGGTGGTTTTGATGGTGGTGATTGTGTCCATGGAACCGCCGGGGGATCGGATTTCACGTGCCCAGGCATTTAAAGCCATGGCGCTGGCCCTGACTACTAAGGAGGAGTGCGAGGCCCGGGAAGCAGAACGGGAAAGCTCCTATTTTCCAGAGAAGGAAAGAAATAATTGGTTTGTAAAATACATGGATTACCTCTATGAGGAGGGGTATCTGGACCCGGCGCTCACTCCGCCTACTTTGTCCGGTGCCCAGGGGGATCTTACATATGCGGAGGCGGCCCATATGGCATCCTGTGTGGCGGGGCGCCTGCGGGTGCAGGTGGGCTCCAACCGGCACAATGAGAACAGCTATTATCCGGAGGATGAGTGGTGGAGGCTGTACGAGAGAATCCTCGCTGAGGCGGACCCGGAGGGAAATGTGCAAACTGTGGAGGCAATTCTCTACGGCACTCCGTCCAATCTCCCCCAGGCAGAGAGCTGGACTGCCTATACCACAGAGGGAAATTTTGGCTTTCAGGGCTTGGCCCTGGACGCTTACCTGGATTGTCAGATCCGTTTTCTTGCCAGGGATGGGGAGATGATCGCCATGCGGGAACTGGTGAGCCGGGAGGTGGTCTATGAGAACGTGTGGCTGGCTGATGCAGAGGGAGATACCTTCACAGCCTATTTGGGGACAGCCTGCCGGGAATTTCCTGCCAGCGGTACTGAGGAGGAGCGGGCTTCTCTGTCGCGCAATCTGGCGGATCTGTATCTGGACGACGGCACATTGACCCGGATTGTCATCAAGAAGGACCGGATTGGGGGAAAAGTCCTGTCCGTGACGGACACCTACATTGAGATTGAGGGATATGGTCAGATTCCCCTCTCGCCCAGCTTCCATGTCTACAAAACCTACGGCGAATTTGCCGTTCTGGGGGCGGAGGACATTCTGGTGGGCTATGATCTGCAGGAATTTGTGGCGGCTGACGGCAAACTGTGCGCCGCCCTGCTGGAGCGGGAATTTGACGCGAAAACTATCCGGGTTCTTCTCATGGATACGGGATTTCACAGTCTTTTCCACGCCCAGGCGGATTTGACAATGAACTGCGCGGCATCGCTGGAGTATGAAAATGAAAAGGGTGAGATTGTGAGCAGCCGCCTGGAGACCGGGGAAAGCCTGTCGATCCTTCCGGGGGATGAGCGACTGGCTTATGGGCGCATCACCATTATCCCTGAGCAGGAAGAGGGGATTACGATTCGCTCCATTGAGCGCAGCCAGGGAAACCCCACATACAGCGGAAGTCTGGAGATTCGGCAGACCGGGGAAGGGCTGACTCTGGTCAATGATCTGTATCTGGAAGAGTATCTGGAAAAGGTGGTTCCCAGCGAGATGCCGCCCTCTTATGAGATGGAGGCATTGAAGGCCCAGGCAGTCTGCGCCCGTACCTATGCGTACCGGCAGATTTTGGGAAATTCCTACAGCCAGTACGGCGCCCATGTGGATGACAGTACCAATTTCCAGGTGTATAACAATACCAGCGCGGACGCGCGGACCAGCCAGGCGGTGAATGATACCTACGGAAAGATGCTCTTTTACGGCGCGGAGCCGGCCCAGGCCTTTTATTATTCCACCTCCTGCGGAAGAGGGGCGGACGGAAGCGTCTGGGGAAGCGAGGGAGCTGCCCTCCCCTATCTGAAATCCAAGGAGATCAAGGAGGGAGGCGGTGTGCTGGATGCGGGGGACAATGGAGACTTTGAGTCCTATATCCGGGGAACAGACCGGACGGCGTTTGATTCCTCCTTTGCCATGTTCCGGTGGGAGACGGATATACCGGCGGATATTGTGACGGCCCAGGTGAACGGCGCCGGTGAGGTGACGGATTTGGCGGTGACCGCCCGGGGAGCCGGAGGAATTGCCGGTGAGGTAACGGTTACCGGAACCCAGGGAACCGTGACGCTCACGGGCCAGAGCATTATCCGATCCTGCCTGGGAAATGCCTCCTTGGTCATCCGCCGTCAGGATGGCTCCGACATGGAGGGCAGTGCGACCCTTCCAAGCGCCTTTATCGCTGTGGAGAAGCGCACCGGGGAGGACGGGACGATTTCCTTCCATATTTATGGAGGAGGCTACGGCCATGGTGTGGGAATGAGCCAGAACGGCGCACAGGGGATGGCAAAGGCCGGAAAATCTTATGAACAGATTCTGGGATTTTTCTATGAGGGGACGGAGCTTCGGGAGGTATCGGCCAACTGAGATGAGGCGCGGACACGGAAATGTATTTAAGAAGAATCGCAGAGAGAGCGGTATATTGGCAGATAAAAAGCGGGCACATGCCCGCTTTACTGCTGTATCAGGTAGACTTCTGCGGCCTGGGTGCCGTGGAGTCTGCTCTCCTCATGGGTGTCAT
>CALWBS010000039.1 GCA_944376135.1 uncultured Enterocloster sp. | reverse complement strand
AATGCAGCAGCAGACGTATGATGAGCTCGAGGACAGTGTGGCCCAGATGATTGATTATCTGGATCAGGCTCTGAATGATGTGCAGATGACAGTTTATGTGGATAAAGACGGACGGCTGGCAGCTTTTGAGGGAACTACATCCCTCGGTACCGTAGGTTTGGAGGAGATGGCCGGAGAACTCATCGCGGAAGGCGAGGCCCTTATGGGAGAGGCCGGAGCAGAGACTCAGGCGGCAGGAGATGCTTCGGAGGAGAGCCAGGAAGCTTCTGCGGAAACCGCAGAATCCGGCGGCGAGCAGGCGGATATCCAATTTGCCTTCCAGCTCATGGGCGGCGCTTATTCCACCCAGAATATGACAGGGAACATTTCCATCACGAGCGCAGGGGAGACCGTCGCGTTTGATTTGACCAAGCAGGGCGTGTACGACGAGAGCCAGCTCACCTGCGATGTATCCGTGGATGTAACCGCAGCAGGCACCACAGGTACATTTACATATACGGGAACGTACTCTCTGGCGGACGGCGCGTACCATGCGGCGATGGATATGGGCGCAGACGGCTCACAGATATTCGCGTTTTCTGTAAACGGCATTGTGGATCAGCTGGAGAAAGGAAGCTCTATTCACATGGATATCGATGCGATGGAGTTCTCCGTTATGGATAATGCAGGCAGTGTGACTCTGAGCGGTGATTACTCTTATGGGCCGCTGGAAGGCGAGATCATGCCTCCTGATGGTGAGACAATGGATGCGCTGGCAGCCACAGAAGAGGACTGGAGCACCCTTCTCATGGAGATTATGTTTGGGGCGATCGGTCTTACCGGACAGATCGGAGTTCCTGTGGAATAGTTGCGAAGTTATTGTGAAGGCAGGGAAATGATGAACGCTCGATTGTGCTATATTGGCCTGGAAATCAAACGGGCCTGGAAGCGGTTCCCCCTTCTGGCCGCCGGGGCGGCCGCACTCCTGTTTCTCATGGGTGCGGCCGCTCTTTTGGCAGGAAGGGCTTTGTATGGGGACGCGGTCACGGGCAGGATCGCCGTTGGCGTTGTGCTCCCTGAAGGGGATCAAACGGCTAGGCAGGCCGCGTCCATGCTGTCATCCATGGAAAGCGTAAAAAGTCTCTGTGACTTTATTTACATGGATGAGGAGGCGTGCAGGAGGGGCTTGGCAGAGGGAAATTTATCTGCGGCCCTCTTGGTGCCGGAGGAGTTGGTGGACGGGATTATGAACGGAATCAACACGCCGATTACGGTGCTGCTGCCCCGGGGAAATGTGCTGGAGAGCCGTATTTTTAAAGAACTGACCGAGGCGGGCGCATCCACTCTGGGGGCAGGACAGGCAGGAATCTATGCGGGGGACGAGCTGCTCTCCCTCTATGAGAAGGCGGATTCCATCGCGGATCTGGAGGCAGATCTCAATGCGATTTATTTAAGATGCAGCCTTCCGCGTCTGGAATATTTCCGACAGATCCGAGTGAGCGCGGCTGGGGATGTGGACACGCTTACGTTTTACGGGATCAGCATGTCGGTATTTTTTCTCCTCTTGTGTGCCGTTCCGGTGTCCGGTTTTCTGACACCATGGAAACAAGGAATGAAAAGAAAGCTGGCTCTAGCGGGCATTGGCCCCTGCACCAGAGCAGGGGCCAGGATTCTGGGACTTGCATCTCTCCTTGCCGTTCCAGCGCTGATCCTTGGAATCGGAGCAGGGGCGGCAGGATACGTGAGGTGGGAGCTCTTGGGAGCGGCCGCGCTGCTCCTTGTATGTCTGGGATGTGCGGGGACGGCAGTATTTTTCTATCAGGCGGCGGGCGGTTTCTTTGGCGGGGTGATGCTCCTGTTTTTGGCGTCCGCGGTTCTGCATTTTCTGGCGGGGGGATTTCTTCCGTTGGTTTTCCTGCCCAGGGCATTTGCCGGCATAGCGGCGGTTAATCCTTCCTATATCCTGATGGAAGGGATCAAGATGATCGTCACGGCCCACTGGGAGCCAGGCGTATTTGTGCGCCTGGGGCTTCTTGCGGTTTTCTGCTTTGGGGGAATCGCAATTTTGGAGGGGGTGAGGAGAAAATGAAAGGGATTTGCTGGTTTTTTTTGTCCTGTAAGCGCTATTTGAAGCGCCTGCCTTTTGTGCTTCTCTTTTTGGCCCTTCCTCTGGGCGCGTTTGCGGTCTCCCGCGCGGGAGGGGAGGAGGATGATCGGATTCGGATTGCCCTCTGTGCGGAAGATTCGCAGGGGCTGGCAGCCCGCGCGGCAAAGGATCTGACAGGTCCGTCGGATGCGCGGGGAGATATGTTTGTATTCTATACCTGTGCGGACGAGGAGGCAGTCCGCGCGGAGGTTGCTTCCCGGCGGGCTGAGTGCGGCTATGTGTTTTATAAGGGACTGGAGGAAAAGCTGGCGGCTGGGGAGTACCGACGGACCATCGGCGTGTACACGGCGCCCTCCACGGTGACGGCCTCCCTGGCGTCCGAAACGGTGTTTGCTGCGCTGATTCGGCATTACGACCGGAGTCTTTTGCAGGAATACGTAATGGACGGACAGGCCTTTGATGGCCTCGGGGAGGCGGGAAGCGCTGCCAGGCAGGAGGCATCCCGGCAGGCCGGGGCGCTCTATGACAAATGGATTTCCAATGGAAGCACCTTTCATTTTGTATATGAAGAGGCGGGCCGGGAGGAAAGGGATCACCGAGGGACGCAGAAGAAAAGCTCAGATGCTGTTTTTGCGGGCGGAGCTTCTGGCGGTTCCCTCTTCCCCCTGCGGGGGCTTGTGGCCGTCTATGTATTTGTTGCGGGGCTCTACAGCGCGGTATCTCTGGGTGAAGATGAGAGAAGAGGCCTCTTTTATCCGCTGGAGCCCAAGAACCGCCTGGCCTGCCGCGCGGCGGTTCTCGCGGCGCCTCTGGCTTTGGCTGCGGTCAGCGGCCTCGCGGCCTTGGCTGCCGGGGGAATCTGGGAGTCAGCGCTTCGGGAGATTGGCGCAATGGCGGTCTATGGGGCGGCTGTGGGAGCAGCCGTATGGATTCTCAAGCGCATTTTGCGGCGGCCCCAGGTTCTCTTGTGTACGATTCCCTTTTTTGTCATCGGCAGCCTGGTGTTCTGCCCGGTGTTCATTGACGGGGGGAAGTATGTGGAGGGGATAGACGCGGTGGGGAAATTTTTCCTGCCCTATTATTATCTGCGGTTTTTTGGATAGAGTGCTTCTGCGATTTCAGGTGCACGCAAAGGGAGGAACGGCCTGGAGAGACGGGCGAAGACGGAGACAAGCGGCGGCGCATTCAATTGGCCCGCCGCGAAAATTTCCGCGAAATACCGCAGAAAACAAAAATGCACGAACATTTCTGTTCATGCATTTTTTCTATGCAGAAGATGGGAGTCGAACCCACAAGGTATTTCTACCACACGGACCTGAACCGTGCGCGTCTGCCAATTCCGCCACTTCTGCGTCTGATTATCTGCTGCATTCGCAAGCAACGTAGGTAATTATAAAGGAGGTTCCTCTATTTGTCAACCGTTTTTTGAATAATTGTGAAAATATTTGCCGCGCCTATGCAGAGCGCGCTTCAGGGGGACAATACCTATTTGTTTACAAACGCAATTAGGGTATATAGGGGGGAAGATATTTTTTTTATGAGTGCGGAGAAGAAGACTCGTCAGCAGTTTGAAGATAATTTGAAATACAATTTTTTGTACATTTGCGAATATATGGACTTTTTTGTAGGGCAATCGCAAAGTCATAATTAGAAGAGAGAGTGGCGGAAAAGCAACATTTTTCTGCTGCTCTCTTATTTTTTTACTTGCATTATATTATATATTATGATAATACATAGGTATGAGATATCCAG
>CALWBS010000038.1 GCA_944376135.1 uncultured Enterocloster sp. | reverse complement strand
TCAATGAAAAAGAAACGATTTGTGATCAGCATGAATCCGGAAGAGTTTTTGGAACAGGTTTTGAGTTTTTAAAAAGACGATTTTTTGAAAAGAAAGAAGGAAAAAGATTCATGCGTACGTCGTGATTGGTCCGCAGGAAAACATTGCAAAATTCTCTTCCCCGTTCTATAATAGGCTTGTCTCCAGTTCCGGGAGGAGTGCGGCCCCTGGCTGTATCGGAGGTGTCCGGTCTCACATTGATTATCCCGGGAACACGCTCCGGCTGGAGACATTTTTTGTGACCCTTCCGGACATTTACTATTTTTCTTCCGCTTTTCGTAAGAATTATTACATTTCATTACATTTCCATGACTTCCATTGACCTTCGACCGACTTCATGGTATATTTTAAACAGGTCAGAGATGACGCTGGTCCGGCAAGGTTCACTACCTGAGACCGAGCCGGACCTACCCCCCAAATATTTCAAGTTTTTCTCATTTTCTGAATTTTTTAGTTGATTCCCCTCATTGGTTCGTGATATAATACCACTCATGGAGACATAGCTCAGCTGGGAGAGCATTTGCTTGACGTGCAGGAGGTCGCAGGTTCGAGTCCTGTTGTCTCCACGAAAAGTCTTGCGGACATGGCAGTAGAGGCCGGTTTGCAGGACTTTTTTACTTCCCCAACGGTTCAGGACGGCAAGACAACAAGGGCAAAAAACCCGGTCCGCCTGCACGAAGCCAGGCGAACCGGGTAAAAAGGGGAGGATAAGTATTAATCTTTATCATTTGTTGACACTTACAGTATAAACACTTTCCCGTGAAATATACAAACCAGGAAAATTTTTTTGTCCGATGCCGTTCACAGCTTCTGATCTTTCTCAGACGGTACATAAACCGCAATATCCTCAATATTGCAGTCCAGGATGCGACAGAGGTCATTGACCGTCCGCATGGATATATCTTTATTATGTTTCAGTCTGTGAAGGGTACTGTGCGACAGCTTGTGTTTATGCGTAAGCGAATACCAAGTCTCCCCCGAATGCGCCAGCGTCTCCCAGAACGGCGAATAATCAATCATGTCCCTCTCCTGTATGCCTTCTCTTCTGGTAAAATATTCCATCAGAATAAGCATAAGTTAGTTTTCACGACTTGAATATCTTCGCAATTACGAATATACTATGGGTAATCCCATGTATAACTCTGGGCTGAACCACATATAATCCGCACATTTCTCACAAGCAGAAAGGATAATCACACAATGAGACATTTAACAAAAAAAGAAATTGAAGAGCTGTCTAAAAATAAGGACGTGCAGAACCGCCTTTTTAACTTTTTCACTATGGACGGCAGCGAGTTCTTTGAAGAGGTCCGTTCCCAGCTCTCCCCCCAGGAGCTGGAGGAATATCTGGAAGAAAATCCTGATGAAAAAATTTATATGAAAGACGGGGACCACACGCCGGATAGACCGGATGGATATGGGAATAAAGGGCAGCCTGTCAGATGACAAACCGCCCTTCTTCTGGTTCCTCTTCAAAATAATCTCTGTAATCCACCTCGATGGAGTGGCGCATGCGCTTCATACTGAAATAGAGGTGCTCCTTCAGCGACGCCTCCAGACCCTTCTGGTCCTCCTTCTCAATCAGGCCAAAGAGCTCCTCGTGTTCCCCGATGATCCGCATAAAATCCGTCTCTGTGATAAAATCCAGCATGCGGAACCGGGTGTAATGAAGCTGCTGGGCCTGAAGCATCTCCCACAGCTTCTGCCGCCGGACAGCGGCAAACCAGATTGAATGCATTTCCGCGTCCATCCGGTAAAATTTCTCCGCCTCAAAATCCGGCTCGTGGATCACTGCCCGCTGCTGGGCAATGGCGTGGCGGATGTCCTCCATAACCATAGGGGTTTTCGCATCAAGAAAATCCCGCAGCACCATGGTCTCCACCGCCAGCCGCATATAGATCATCTGTTTGATATTATTCAGACTGAGCAGAGTCACGTAGATTCCCTTGTAGGGAACATTCTCCACAAAACCCTGCTCCTGAAGAAGCCGCATGGCATCCCTCACCGGGGTCCTGGATACGCCGAAGCGCTCGCAGATCTCGTTTTCACTTAAAAGTCTGCCCGGCTCCAGCTTTAAATCCAGAATTTCCCGCTTTAAGGTTTCATACACAAGCTCGCTTCTGTTTTTAAATTCCATTATTTCGGCTGCTTTCCGATGTAAGCCAGGATACCGCCGTCCACATACAGAACAAGGCCATTTACAAAGTTGGAAGCATCGGAAGCCAGGAATACGGCCGGGCCGCCCAGATCCTCAGCCTCGCCCCAGCGTCCTGCAGGGGTCTTGCTCACGATAAACTGGTCAAAGGGATGACGGGAGCCGTCCGGCTGGATCTCGCGCAGAGGAGCCGTCTGAGGAGTGGCAATATAGCCGGGCCCAATGCCGTTACACTGGATGTTGTATTCGCCGTACTCACAAGCAATATTCTTGGTCAGCATCTTTAAGCCGCCCTTTGCAGCCGCATAAGCAGATACGGTCTCACGGCCCAGCTCGCTCATCATGGAGCAGATGTTGATAATCTTTCCATGCCCCTTCTTGATCATGCTGGGGATCACTGCCTTGGACACGATGAAGGGAGCGTTCAGATCCACATCAATTACCTGACGGAACTCAGCCGCTGTCATGTCGCACATGGGGATTCTCTTAATAATTCCGGCGTTGTTCACCAGAATATCAATCACGCCCACTTCCTTCTCAATCTTGGCAACCAGCTCATTCACCGCATTCTCGTCGGTAACATCGCATACATAGCCGTGGGCATCAATGCCGGCTTCCTTATAAGCAGCAAGGCCCTTATCCACCAGCTCCTGCTTGATATCGTTAAATACAATAGTAGCGCCTGCGCCTGCCATAGCCTTTGCGATAGCAAAGCCAATGCCGTAGGAAGCGCCGGTAATCAGGGCAATCTTGCCCTCCAAAGAGAAATTCTTTAAATAATCTGCCATTTTCTTGTCCTCCATAATTATTTATTATTTTCCGCCTTTTATCCAACCGCCGTATTACTTCATCTCGTTGGGCTTCATGGTGTCCATATCATCGAACTCCATGTTCTCGCCGCCCATTGCCCAGATAAAGGTGTAGTTGGATGTGCCTGCTCCGCTGTGGATGCTCCAGGAGGGGCTGATCACGGCCTCTTCATTCTTCATGATGATATGCCTTGTCTCGGTGGGCTCGCCCATCATATGGAATACCACATTGTCTCCCGGCACCTCAAAGTACATATAAACCTCCATCCGGCGCTCATGGGTGTGGGCCGGCATGGTGTTCCATACGCTTCCGGGCTCAAGAACGGTCATGCCCATAGAGAGCTGGCAGGTCTTCAATACATCCGGATGAATGAACTGGTTGATCACACGCTTGTTGGAAGTCCCCGCCTCCCCGCAGGGTCTCTTGGCTGCCTTCTCAATCGGAATAAAGGTGGTGGTGTAGGAGGTGTGAGCCGGGGCGCTTACCATATAGAACTTGGCCGGATTCTCCGGATCCTCGCTGGCAAAATAAACCTCCTTGGTTCCCTTCGTGATGTACAGGCAGTCCTTGTATCCCATCTTGACGGTCTCGCCGTCCGCCGTAATGCTTCCTGCTCCGCCGATGTTGAAAATACCAATTTCCCGGCGCTCCAGGAAATAGTGGGTTCCAAAATTCTTCCAGCAGTCAATCCCCTTGTCGATGGAAACCTTCTCTGTGGTAGGCATGCAGCCCATAGTCACCATACGGTCCACATGAGAATATACAGCCACAACCTCGTTGGGCTTGTACAGATTCTGGATCAAAAACTCCTTTCTCAGCTCCTCAGTGGTGTAGCGCTTTACATCCCTCTGGTTTGCGGAATAACGAATATCCATTCCCTGTTCCTCCTTAAATATAATATATTTAGTTGTATTCAATTTCAAAAGTTTGTATACAACTTTTACTTCTGTATACAGATTACCACATTCTTCCTCTCTCCGCAACTGTCAGAATCGCCAAAAAGCATCCCTCTTTTCTATGCAATATGCGGTCCCCAGGCCGTAATTTACAAATTCGCCAAATCAGGCGTTGCACTCCGCCCGTATTTATTATATACTCTTGAACGTTCGAAATGACGAGCACAAACACAGCACCACAGACACGCAAAGGAGCAAACGCATGAAAAAAAACATCATCATCGGCCAGTCCGGCGGGCCGACGGCTGTCATCAATGCCAGCCTTTGGGGCATTATCGAAGAAGGGCTGTCCCGCCGGGAGGAAATCGGAGCCATCTACGGCATGGTTTACGGAATTGAGGGCTTTCTCTCAGGGCGCTGTATGGACCTATCTGCCGCCTTCTCCCCGGAGGATTTAGCGCTCTTAAAATATACACCCGGCGCCTACCTGGGTTCCTGCCGCCACAAGCTGCCCTCCAATATGGATTCTCCGGCCTACTCTCTCCTCTTTGAGAAGCTGGAAGCCATGGACATCGGAGCGTTTTTCTACATCGGAGGAAATGATTCCATGGATACGGTAGAAAAATTGAGCCGCTGCGGAGCCCTGCGCCGCTCGCCCATCTCCTTTATCGGCGTCCCCAAAACCATCGACAACGACCTGCCCGTCACAGATCACACGCCGGGCTACGGCAGCGCCGCCAAATACGTGGCCTCCACGGTTCGGGAGATCGTCCTTGACGCTTCCGTGTACCAGCAGCCCTCCATCACGCTTGTGGAGCTGATGGGCCGCCATGCAGGCTGGGTCACGGCTGCCTCCGCCCTGGCCCGAAAATTTCCCGGGGACAACCCCCTCCTCATCTACCTCCCGGAGTTTCCCTTCTCCGTGGAGCGCCTGTTCGCAGATGTGGAAAAGGCTCTGGCAAAGACCCCGAACCTGGTCATCTGCGTCTCCGAGGGAATCAAGGACAGCGCAGGCAAGTTTATCTGTGAATATGCCAGCGAGGCACAGACCGACACCTTCGGCCACAAGATGCTTACCGGCTGCGCCAAAATTCTGGAGGGATATCTGAAAAACCATTTCGGCGTCAAGGTCCGCTCCGTTGAGCTGAATGTCAACCAGCGCTGCAGCGGCCAGCTCGCTTCCCTCTGCGACATCGAGGAGGCCGCCGAGGCCGGCCGGTTCGCCCTAAAATGCGCTCTGGACGGGGCAACCGGGAAAATGGTCACCTTAAATCGCCTGCCCGGCTCGGAATACCGAATGGTTCCCGGCCTTGCGGAGGCCGCCGCGGTGTGCAACAAAGAAAAGACCTTCCCCGCCCAGTGGATTACGCCGGACGGCTGTGATATCCGGCCGGAATTTATCTCCTACGCCCTCCCCTTAATCCAGGGCGAGCCGCCCCGCGCCGCAGAAAATGGGCTGCCGCGCTATATTTACCGCCGCTCATAAACCGGCAAATTGGAAAATGGGCTGCGCTCCGCCAAACAGCGGTGCCGCAGCCCATCTTCTATTTTTAACTCTTTTTACTTGCTCATCTTCTCCACAGCCTCAAACAGACCGTTCAGGTAGGTAGCGCCCAGCGCTCTGTCATACAGGCCGTATCCGGCTCTTCCGGTTTCGCCCCAGATCATCCGTCCGTGGTCAGGACGCACATAGCCGTCAAATCCGTTCTCCACCAAAGCTTTCACGATAGCGAACATATCCAGGGAGCCGCAGCTTGACAGATGTGCTCTCTCCTCAAAGCCGTTGTCCAGCACAGCCACATTTCTCAGGTGTGCGAAGTGGATTCTTCCCATGGCCGCGTACTTGGCCGCAAGACGTGGAACATCGTTCTTAGCGGAGCAGCCCAAGGAGCCCGTGCACAGGGTGATGCCATTGTGCTTGTCATCCACCAGTTTTAAGAACTTGTCCAGATTCTCCTCACAGGTGATAATCCGGGGAAGCCCGAAAATGCTCCAGCAGGGATCGTCCTCATGGATTGCCATGTTCACATCGCACTCGGCCGCAACCGGGATAATTCTCTCCAGGAAGTACTTCAGGTTGTTCCACAGGTCATCCTCGGTCATATTGTTGTACTCCGCTACAACCGCTTTCAGGCCGTCTCTAGTGTAGCTGGCATCCCAACCCGGAAGGGTCAGATCGCTGTCGCTGTTCAGGGGATTCACCGCATCCACCTGCTCCTGATAATACACAAGAGATGTGGAGCCGTCCGGAAGCACGTGATCAAGCTGAGTTCTCGTCCAGTCAAACACGGGCATAAAGTTATAGCAAATGCACTTTACGCCGGCCTCAGCCACCCGGCGGATGTTCTCGCAGTAATTTTCAATATAGCGGTCTCTGGAGGGCTTGCCCAGCTTGATATCCTCGTGAACCGGAATGCTCTCAATCACGTCAAACCCCAGCCCTGCATCCTCCACCTGCTTTTTCAGCCTTGCGATGCTCTCACGGCTCCATACCTCCCCCACAGGCACGTCATAAACCGCCGTGACAATGGACTGCATCCCCGGAATCTGGCGGATATTCTCCAATGTCACCTTATCGTCTTCCCCATACCATCTGAATGACAATTTCATGTGATTTACCTCCTAAATCAATTCTTGTTGATTTCATTATAACAGATAAAAACCCTCCGTCCATAGTGATAATTGTTGTACATATTGCAAAAATTGTGGTTTCATGGTAATATGTGGTTTGTTACAGGGGGATTATTCGTTACCCGTCAGACGCGGCAGGAGGAATCTAAATGAAAAAGCGGACACCCACGGATTTCAATACGCGGCAGTACATGGAACCGGTCGATTTTGAGCTCTTTTACTACAGCGATGCCTCGCTCTCCAGCGTGGCCCCTCATCATCACGATTATTATGAGCTGTATTTTTTTCTGGAAGGCGATGTAGATTACCATATTGTGGATAAGCTGTACCACCTGGAATACGGGGACTGCCTGCTCATCCCCCCGGGGACCTCGCACTATCCGGTATTTCTCTCCCACAAAAAGCCTTACCGCCGTTTCGTCTTTTGGTTCCGGAAAGCTTACTATGATAAGCTCCGCTCCCTGGACCCGGAGCTCACCTACTGCTTTGACCAGGCAGCGGACAGCCAAACCTACTGTTTTCACGCGGATGCCGTCGCCACCCAGGCCCTGCAGGGCAGGCTCATGGATCTCCTGGAGGAACTCGGCAGCAGCCGGCCGTTTAAGCGTCAGACCGCAGAGCTCATGGCCGTATCTTTTCTTGTGTATGTGAACCGGCTGGTATATGACGTCATCCATCAGCGGACCGCGGTTTATGAAAATCTGCTGTACTTGAATATATGCGACTATATCAATCTGCACCTTAAGGAGGATCTGAGTTTGGACAGCCTTGCCGCTTTTTTCTATGTGAGCAAATTCCATATCTCCCATATTTTTAAGGAGAATATGGGAATTTCCCTTCACCAATACATCTTGAAAAAACGACTCCATGCCAGCAAAAATGCCATCCTGTCCGGCCAGCCCATCGGGCAGGTCTATCATCAGTACGGTTTCAAAGATTACACCAGCTTTTTCCGGGCATTCAAAAAAGAATACGGGGCTTCCCCCAAGGAATACCGCGGCCAGCACCGCCCGCTGACTTCCGGGCGCAGCGCCTATACCAGGGAGGACTCCCTATGACGCTGCTTTCATCCGCACCTTTTCCTGGCCGCCCCTCATCCGCCGAGCCTCTTAGCGATTCTCCCTGTCCGCTCTGTCCCAGAAAATGCGGGGCGGACCGCACCAGAGCGATGGGATTCTGCGGCGTTTCCCGCGCTCCAAAAGCTGCCAGAGCTGCTCTCCACGCCTGGGAAGAACCCTGCATCAGCGGCCCGGAATGGGAACCCGGCGGCAGCGGAACCGTCTTCTTCTCCGGCTGTACCCTTCGCTGCTGTTTCTGCCAGAACCGCGAGATCAGCGCGGAAAACTACGGCAAAGAACTGACCCGGAATGATTTGGCTTCCCTATTTCTGCGCCTCCAGGATGCGGGCGCCCACAACATCAATCTAGTCACTGCCACCCAGTTTCTCCCCTCTATCCTGCCTGCCTTGGACCAGGTCCGCCATCGCCTTCACATCCCTGTGGTCTACAACTGCGGCGGCTACGAGCGGACAGAAACCGTGGAGGCGCTGAAGGATTATGTGGATATATGGCTCCCCGACTTTAAATACTTTGACAATCGTTTGGCCTGGGAATTGTCCCGCGCCGGGGACTACTTTGAAACTGCCTCGGCGGCCATCCGCCAGATGATTGCGCAGACCGGGCCGCCGGTCTTTTCGGACTGCATGTGCACTCAGCCGGGGCTGGGGGGAAAAACCTTCTCTCTCATGAAAAAAGGCGTCATCATACGCCACCTGGTTCTCCCCGGCCACAGGGAGGACTCCCTTGCTCTTCTCGGCTGGATTCGTTCCCATCTGCCCCTGGACGGTTTTCTCATAAGCCTGATGAGCCAGTATACACCCGGACCGCCCATCCCGGAACATCCGGAACTAGGCAGGCGGCTCACATCCTACGAATACGACAAGGTGGTCGAGGAGGCCATTCGTCTAGGGTTAACGCGCGGCTATATGCAGAAAAAAAGCAGTGCTCGGGAAGAATACACGCCCCCCTTTAATCTGGAAGGCCTGGAGTCCCTATAAGTTTCTTCCCGCAGCACAGCTGCAGCTTATTTTCCGCACAAATGAAGACGGATATCTGATCTTTGACTAACCACGTTCTCGATCTCGATACCCGTCTTCTAAACTATTCCGTCCATTGGACTAAGCCTCACTTTTTTCGAAACAATTGTTTCTTATTTTTTACAACATCTATATGAAGTTGTATGCCCTATCTTCTTTATGCCTCTTGTTCCCGATGATACTTTCTTTTCAGCCTTTCATCCTCTTTTTCTGTCTTTTCTTCTGCTATCCGGTATCTTTCCTGCTTCCTGATAATACTTTCTCGTCATATTACCAAACTGCAGCTTCACTGCCTTGATACTCTCTCTCATAGCTTTAACTTCCGGGCTCCGGTCTGTCAGTTTTTCTCATCCTTCACAGCTTTTCTTTGCCAATTTCCTTAAATACTGCAATTGCTCTTTTTACTTTCCAATCGATTGGTTTTCTTTAAATCCATCGACATTTGAAATTCTGTGTGAACCTTGGCATCTGTCTGATAGGTTTTCCTGGTTTCATTTATAAAGAAAATTTCTTTCCTTTTATAAATGAAACAAAATTTACGTCTTCGGCGGTCCGTACCTCCTTTGCTTAGATTTGAGTTGAATTTTGTTTGTTTTGTTGTCTTTATTATAGTAAATGAGGTCCATTTTGTCAATACTTTTTTCTAAAATTTTTAATATTTTTTGTTATTGATTCCATGTTGTTATTTTATTACAATTGTTTCCATTTTTATACAATATTTAATAAATAATTTTCAGAATATTTCAAAATTTTCAGATATCTATTGTCAATAGCTTAGTCCGGCACGTCTTCCTTCGGGAAATGACGCCGAACCTTTCGGAAAGTAATGATGTGGGCTGTCACCGTAATCAGCCAGGACACCGGGTAAGAGAGATAGAGCACTTCCAAGCTCCGAAAGGCCTGAAATATGGTGAGCACCCATAAAATACGGAAACCGCAGGCACCCGTGAGGGAGACCAGCATGGGAACCACCGAGTATCCCAGCCCGCGCAGACTCCCCACCATGCAGTCCATCATGCCGCAGATAAAATATGTGCTGCATATGATGCGCAGGCGGCGTGCGCCGTAGGCCAAGACCTCCGGCTCAGAGGAGTAAATCCCCAGCAGGACATCCTGCCCAAGCACCGCCAGAAGTCCAAGGCCAAGGCCGATGGCGACAACCACTCCCTGGCAGCAGATCAGAATTTTGTTGATCCGGCGGTATTTCTGTCCGCCCAGGTTCTGGCTCGTAAAGCTTAAATTTGTCTGATAGATAGCATTCATGGCCGTATAGACAAAATTTTCAATGTTGGAGGATGCGGTGTTTCCCGCCATAGCCACAGAACCAAAGGAATTGACTGAGGACTGAATTACCACATTGGACACGGAAAAAACCGCTCCCTGGATTCCCGCCGGAAGCCCCACCTTCACAATCCGTTTCAGCTTGTCAGGGGAGATTTTAAGCTTGTGAAGCTCCAGCTTCAGGGCTCCCGGCGCTTTCATCAGGCTCTTCACAATAAAGAACGCCGAAATATGTTCTGAGATCACCGTGGCCCAGGCCACACCGTCCACGCCCCTGCCGAAGCCAAGAACAAAGGTCAGATTGAGGATTACGTTCACCACGCCCGCGGCAAACAGATAATAGAGCGGACGCCTGGTATCCCCCACCGCCCGAAGGATAGCCGCGCCGAAGTTGTAAAGCATCAGCACCGGCATTCCCAGAAAATAGATACGCATATATAAAATCGCCTGGTCCAGCACATCATCCGGCGTCCCCATCAGATGGAGCAGGGGCCGCGCCGCCGCAATGCCGACTACCACTAAAATCAGGCCGCTTAAAAGTCCGGTAAGCATGGCGGTATGTACGGTCTCGCTGATATTCTGCTCCTGCCTTCCCCCGTAATATTTGCCGACCAGAACATTGACACCCACGGACAAGCCCACAAATATATTAATCAGCAGGTTAATTAACGCCGAGGTGGAACCCACGGCTGCCAGGGCCTGGCTCCCTGTAAACCGGCCCACCACTATGATGTCCGCCGCATTGAACAGAAGCTGCAGGATGCTGGACAGCATCAAAGGAATTGAGAATAGAAGGATCTTGCCCAGAAGCGGACCATGACACATATCTATCTCATACGACTTTTTCATCTCATTCTATACCTCCCAAAATTAATCGTCTAATCATTCTAGCACAGAGCTTAGGGTTTTACAACCACGTTTCCCTATTGACTTTTACAGGAATCTGCCGTAAAATGTAATTCCTTTATACATATGGCAGAATATGGCAAATCCGGCTTTAGAGCCATATGCAGGCAGAACAGGGAGCAATACAAACAGAAAAGGGGAGAGACGGTATGTCACCAGCAGAACTTTTTATTATTGCGGTCGGCCTTTCCAGGGACGCCTTTGCCGTGGCTGTCTGTAAGGGGCTGGCTATGCGGCAGATGAGCTGGCGCGGCGCGCTGATTGTGGGACTGTACTTCGGGGGGTTCCAGGCCGCCATGCCATTAGCAGGCTATCTGCTGGGTTCAGGATTCAGCAGCTCCATCAGCAGCTATGACCACTGGATTGCATTTGCGCTTCTGGCTGTGATCGGAGGAAATATGATAAAGGAGGGTTTCTCCGGTTCGGACGAATGTCCCGACGCCTCCCTGGACATCAAGAACATGACCTTACTGGCCATTGCCACCAGCATTGACGCCCTGGCTGTAGGTGTTTCCTTCGCCTTTTTGCGGGTCAATATCATCCCGGCCGTCTCTTTCATCGGGGTGACCACACTCCTACTCTCCATGATCGGCGTCAAGGTAGGAAATGTCTTCGGGAACCGCTACGAGTCCCGGGCGGAAATCGCAGGCGGCGTGATTCTGATTCTTATGGGGCTCAAGATTCTGCTCGAACATCTGGGGATTCTCACATAGTTTCCCCCAAAAACAGGGCTGCCGCACCGAGCAATCAACGCAAATTTATGCGTCGTCGGTGCGGCAGCCCTGTTTTTTATACACTATACGCGAATCCCTTCCGCGTTCAGCCGGTATCCATCCACCGTACAGTTGGTTCGCATGGCCCCTGTGGCGGGGTCCAGGTAATACCAGTTTCCCTTATATTCCAGCCAGCCTGTCTTCATATATCCATCGGAATTCAGATAATACCATGTATCTTCCGCCTGTACCCAGGAAGTCAGATATTCTCCGTCATAACGGTAGCGCCATCCCTTTGTGTCCCGCTCCCATTTTCCCAGATGGAGATTGCGGTACTCGTCCATCTCGTTTTCCGGGTAGAGAGAGAAATAATAGGTTTTTTTCGTATCTCCCCATTCAAATTCTACCATGTAGCAGCGCTCCAGATAATCGTAGAGATCTCCTGATTCTTTTTCTTTTTCCACAGTCTCCGGACGAACCACCGGGTAATGCGCCCCGGAGCGCAGTCCGTGCACCGTACACTCCAGATATTTCTGCGAATCACCCATGTAGGTAAGCAGATAATAATTCATCGTGACATCGCTAAGATCCACGCCGCTCTCGTCGTTGGTGACGGTAAATGTATCATTTTCAGAAGCCCGGTATCCCATCACGTAGGATGTGTATCCATTGTAAATAGACACGCCCCGGCTGTTCATATCCATGTGAAGGCTCACCGGAGTCTCCGGCGCCACCGCGGATGCCGCCTGCGCAGGGAAAGAGGCGGAGACTGCCAAAACTGCCGCCAGGACAAACGCCCGAACCCGTCGGGCAATGCCGCGTCCCCCGGATAATTTATACCATCTCAATACGGCTTCCTCCTCTCAGGCCTCTACTTCAACACAACCTTCATGAAGTTTTTCTTGCCTCTCTTGACAAGAAGTCCCTCGCCGGCAAACTGCTCTTTTGCAAAGGAAGCCCTGATATCTTTCACAGGTTCACCATTCACGGACACGCCTCCCTGCTCCACATTTCTCCGTGCCTCGGACCGTGAGGAGGCAAGGCCGCACTTGTTGAGAATCGTCAGGATGTCGATAGCGCCGTCGGTAAAATCGGTCTCCTCCATGCTGAAGGAAGGAATATTCGAAGAAGCGCCGCCGCCCGCAAAGAGCGCTTTAGCCCCCTCCTCGGCTTTCCTGGCCTCCTCCTCGCCATGCACAAGCTTGGTGAGCTCAAAAGCCAGAATCTCCTTTGCCCGGTTGAGCTGACTTCCCTCCCACTTGTCCATCTCATCGATTTGCTCTAAGGGCAGGAAGGTGAGCATGCGCAGGCACTTGAGCACATCGGCATCTCCCACATTTCTCCAGTACTGATAAAAATCAAAGGGCGAGGTCTTGTTCGGATCCAGCCACACAGCGCCGGACTGAGTCTTGCCCATCTTCTTGCCCTCAGAGTTCAGCAGAAGGGTGATGGTCATGGCATGCGCATCTTTGCCCAGCTTGCGGCGGATGAGTTCCGTGCCGCCCAGCATATTGCTCCACTGGTCATCCCCGCCGAACTGCATATTGCAGCCGTAGCGCAGGAAGAGCTCATAGAAATCATAGCTCTGCATAATCATATAATTAAATTCAAGGAAGCTTAACCCCTTCTCCATTCTCTGCTTGTAACACTCAGCGCGGAGCATATTGTTCACGGAGAAATGAGGGCCCACCTCCCGCAAAAATTCAATATAATTCAGTCCCAAAAGCCACTCAGCGTTGTTTACCATGAGGGCCTTTCCGTCGGAAAAGTCGATAAACCGGCTCATCTGCTTCTTAAAGCACTCGCAGTTGTGCTCAATCATCTCCGGAGTCATCATTTTTCTCATATCTGTCCGGCCGGATGGGTCTCCTACCATGCCGGTGCCGCCGCCGATTAAGGCGATCGGCTTATTTCCCGCCATCTGAAGACGCTTCATCAGGCACAGAGCCATAAAGTGGCCCACATGGAGGCTGTCCGCCGTGGGATCAAATCCAATATAGAACACGGCCTTGCCCTCGTTCACCATCTTTTTAATTTCTTCCTCGTTGGTTACCTGGGCAATCAGGCCCCTGGCCACTAATTCTTCATATATTTGCATCGTAATCTCTCCTTTAAATCTCTTTCCCTATTTTACCATATTTTTCTTTGGATGCAAGGGCCTTATTTTTTACGTTTTTATAAAGGGCCGCGCTTCTGCCGCTTGTGCCCGGGACTTTTCTGTCACTCTTTTACAATCACAGATACGCCGTCCGGTATGACGGTCACCTTATAGTCATCCTTTTTTACAATCTCCTTAGCCATATCCATGGCCTCCTCCACCGTGCGGGCAGGAATCATGTGCAGGTCCCGCACCAGCGAATCCTCACAGGCGGATACAAACAGAACCGTTGCTTTCAGAAGAACCCGAGCAAAAATCTGGGACTGCCACTGGTCAATAATCGTCTCCTCCGGCTTCCTGTCCAGGAATGTCTTCATCATGCGGTGCAGATTCTTCTCGCTGCGGAATGTCTCATGGAAGGATTTGCCCCCATGCCCGTCCTCTGCTTTTGCCAGCATAATAATCACACCGCCTTCTTTCACAGTGGCTTCCGCCGCTGTCATCCCCTTCACAGCCTGATAGATATTCTGGTCCAACGGATATCCCCCGTTAGTGGATATTACAATATCCGCGGGCACTGCATCTGTCCGGCACCTGGAAGCCAAAAATTCCCGCCCCGCGCGGTGAGCCAGATCACAGTCACCCGCCACGGCAAAAATAGGTGTATGCTCCCCATCAATCACCACATTTACAATAAAGGCCAAACGGGCTGCCCGCGCTGCGTACAGCATGTCATTGTGTATGGGATTGCCCTCGATAACGCCCGTGCGGGCGCAGGGGTCCGCGATAAAGGCCGAATTGTGGTTGTACATAACCGTCTCACGGGCCGCTACCCCCGGGAGCACGCTCTTTCTGCCCCCGGAATATCCCGCAAAAAAGTGGGGCTCAATAAATCCTTCCGCCACCAGTAAATCCGCCTCCGCGGCGATTCGGTTTAAAATCAGCTTCCCGCCGGAGGGCAGTCTTCCCAGACAGACCATATTGTCCGCGTCATCACAGTCATGGACGACAATGGTTTCTTTTTCCACAATCTCTCTGCCGAATTTTTCTTCCAGCTCCTCCCGCGTAGTGGCTCTGTGCAGGCCGGTAGAGATAAGAATCGTTATGTCCGCATCCGGATTTCCCCTGCGGATTTCCGCCAGAATCAGAGGCATCATAATATGGCTTGGAACCGGACGGGTGTGGTCCGAAGAGATAACCACAATTTTCTTTCTGTCCTTTGCCATCTCGCACAGCCTGGGTGTTCCTATCGGATGCTCCAGGGCATCCTGAACCAGCTTCTCCCCGCTCTTGGAGGCCTTATAGGCGTGCAGCTCTGACACCAGCACACCCGCCAAGTGCTCTTCCTCGATTTGGACAGTCTGTTTTCCCTTTCCGTAGGGCAATACAAATTCTTTCATCCTCATGCGGCAATCCCTCCTGTGTCTATCGTCCCATAGGCTTTTTTACTATTGTGCATGATTTCTCTCTTTTTTTCAACTCCTGGAATATGCAAATGTAGCTCATTCCTCCCTTTACGAATCTCTGTTTCTATATTATAATTGGTTCATTGTATTTATAGAAATCGGAGGAATTGACTAAAGATGGGACTTACATTTGTGAATGATCTGCCAACCCCTGCGGAGATTCGGGAGCAGTTTCCATTAGCGGATAACCTGGCCGCCTTAAAGAAACAGAAGGATGAAGAGGTTAAAAAAATTATCACCGGACAGAGCAGCAAGTTTCTGGTGCTGATCGGTCCCTGCTCTGCGGACAATGAGGACGCGGTCTGCGACTACACTAATCGCCTGGCCCGCGTGCAGGAAAAGACAAAAGACAAGCTGGTTATCGTGCCCAGAGTCTACACCAATAAGCCCCGAACCACCGGCGAGGGGTACATGGGCATGGTGCATCAGCCGGATCCCGAGAAGAAACCGAATATGTTTGAGGGTATTCTGGCGATCCGCCACATGCACATGCGGGTGCTGCGGGAGTCGGGATTCTCCACTGCGGACGAGATGCTCTACCCTGAAAATCTGGAGTATCTGTCGGATATCATGTCCTACATCGCGGTGGGTGCCCGGTCCGTAGAAAACCAGTTCCACCGGCTGGTGGCCAGCGGCTGCGATGTACCTGTGGGTATGAAGAACCCCACAAGCGGTGACTTGACCGTCATGCTCAACTCCGTGGTAGCGGCCCAGCTCCCCCACGATTTTATCTTCCGCGGCAAGGAGGTGCAGTGCCCGGGAAATCTTCTCACCCACACCATTTTAAGGGGCGCTGTAAACAAGAGGGGACAGTGTATTCCCAACTATCACTACGAGGATTTGAAGCTGCTCTTTGATCTCTACAGCAAACGGAACCTGAAAAATCCGGCCTGCATTGTGGACACCAACCATTCCAACTCCAACAAGGAATATAAGGAACAGATCCGTATTGCCAAGGAGGTGCTCCACAGCCGCCGACATTCCACAGATATCAAGCACCTGGTAAAGGGTCTGATGATCGAGAGCTACATTGAGCCCGGAAGCCATAAGATCGGCCAGCACTGTTATGGCCAGTCCATCACCGACCCCTGCCTTGGCTGGGAGGATTCTGAGCGGCTGCT
>CALWBS010000037.1 GCA_944376135.1 uncultured Enterocloster sp. | reverse complement strand
TCACGCTCTCCTCCTTGGCATCCCCGCTGAAACAGCAGGTATTGACAAGGATGATATCTGCCTCCTCCTGCGCATCGGTGAAGGAGATGCCCATGTCCCGGATCAGCCCCAGCATTTTTTCCGTGTCCACCAGGTTTTTGTCACAGCCCAGGGACACGCAGAATAATTTTTTCTCTTTCATATATCCGTCGTTTCTCCCAAATAGTTACAAATTCGGGCTGTCGCAAATACCTCTTTGCGGCAGCCCGCGCCATTTCCCCGCTGTTTTTCTCAACAGCGCGGCAACGTCCCTCTTCTCTACTCATTCTCTTCCTCTGCGGCTTCCTCCTCCGGAAGAACCTTTACCTTCTGATGGTACAGCTCGTCAATTGCGATGGAAAGAGGCTTTTTGCCGTTCGCCCCCGCCACCAGAGGTTCATCTCCTGCGATCAGCTGCCTGGCCCGCTTGGATGCTGCGATAACGATGGAGTAGCGGCTCTGAACCACCGGATGCTCGCCCGGCTCAATGTCGCTGTTCACTACGTTGATAAGATCTGTATAGGATGGATGTAACATATTTTGTTCCCCTTTCAGTGAAAATAATTCCTTACGCTTCTTCTATTGCGCTCCTGGCGTCCAGCGTTTTAAGCTCCTCCCGCATCTGGTTTAGAAAATCCAGATGGAAGACTGTCCGCCTGTGTTGGAGCTGAATCAGCCGATGCATCTCCTCCACGCACCGGTCAATCTCATCGTTGATGAGGAGATAATCATACGCCTCCATGCCTGCAGCTTCCTCAGCGGCTCTGTGCAGTCTGGCGTTGATCACCTCGATGGTCTCTGTTCCCCGGCCTACAAGCCTGCGGCACAGCTCCTTGGCGCTGGGCGGCGTGATAAAGAGCAGAAGCGCGTCCGGGAAGCGCTTTTTTACCTTTAATGCCCCCTGAATCTCGATTTCCAGGATTACGTCCTTTCCCTGGGCCATCTTCTGCATCACATAATCCCTGGGCGTGCCGTAATAGTGATTCACGTACTGGGCGTACTCCACCAGGCTGCCCTCCTCTATCATCTGCTGAAACCGTTCCTTTGACACAAAGAAATACTCCCGGCCGTCCACTTCTCCCTCCCGCGGCTTCCTGGTGGTAGCCGACACGGACAGAGCGTAATTGTCATACCGTGCAAGCAGTTCCTTCATCAGCGTTCCCTTGCCCGCTCCGGAAAATCCGGAAACCACTGCTAAAATCCCCTGACGCTCCATATGCCCTCCTTATTCAATGTTCTGTATCTGCTCCCGGATCTTCTCAATCTCGGTCTTCAGGGCGATAGCCTGGTCAGAAATCGCGGGATCACTGGACTTTGACAAGATCGTGTTGGCCTCCCGGTTCATCTCCTGGGCAATAAAATCCAGCTTTCTTCCCACATTTTCCCCGTGCATCAGCTCTTTTCTCGTGCTGTCAATATGGCTCCTCAAACGGACCGTCTCCTCATCCACGCAGATTTTGTCCGCATAGATTACCACCTCGGCCGCAATGCGTCCCTCGTCGATAGCGCTTCCATCCAAAAGCTCCTTCACCTTATCCTCGAGGCGGGCCCTGTACTCCTTCAAAATAGCCGGGGAGCGCTCCTCAATGAAGGTCACCAATCCTTCCATGTACTCCAGCTTTTCAAGGAGATCCCGGCGCAGATGCTCCCCTTCGACTTCCCGGGAACGTACCAAATTCTCCGCCGCTTCCTTTAAGGCTCCGGACAAAATCTCCCACAGCCGCTCTTCGTCCTCGGGAAGCTGTTCCATGGTGAGAACCTCAGGCAGTCTTGCCAGGGCGGAAACGGTCATGTCATTCTTAATTCCAAAGGCTTCCTCCATCTTTTTAAAGCAGTCCACGTACTCTGCCGCCAGCCTCTGGTTGTACCGCACGCACATCTCGCTCTCGGTATAATCCTCAAAGCTGATGAACAAATCCACTTTACCGCGCTTTACATATTCCTTCAGAAATGTGCGGACCCCATTCTCAAAACGGCTGAATTTCTTAGGCATCCGAATCCCAAGATCCAGATATCTGTGGTTCACGGCCTTCATTTCGACAGAAATCTTGTACTGGTCCGTCACCTGCTCGCATCTGCCGAAACCGGTCATGCTCTTTAACATACAGACTGCCTCTCTTTCCTTATGGTGTAACTGTTCGTCAGTATTATAATTCATTCCCCCAGGCAAGTCAACATGCCACTTTTAAATTTGCCTGTTTTGTGATACAATCATTCTGTTTCAGGCACAACGCCAATCGAACAAGGGAGTTGACTTATATGGCATTTGACGGCATTACCATTGCAAATCTGGTGTATGAGCTGAAAGGCGCCTTGGAGGGCGGGCGCATCGCAAAGATCGCCCAGCCTGAGAAGGACGAACTCCTCATCACCGTAAAAAATAATCGGGAAAATTACCGCCTCCAGATCTCTGCAAGCGCCAGTCTTCCCCTGATCTATCTGACAGGGAAAAATAAAACCAGCCCTCTCACCGCCCCGAATTTCTGCATGCTTCTCCGCAAGCACATCGGAAGTGCCCGGATTCTCTCTGTCTCCCAGCCAGGGCTGGAGCGAATCATCGAGTTTACGCTGGAGCATCTGGACGAGATGGGGGACGTGTGCAGAAAGCGGCTGATCGTGGAAATCATGGGAAAGCACAGCAACATCATTTTCTGCCGGGAGGACGGCACTATTCTTGACAGCATCAAGCATGTGTCCGCCAACATCAGCT
>CALWBS010000036.1 GCA_944376135.1 uncultured Enterocloster sp. | reverse complement strand
AACCGGAAGATTTTTTACCGCCTCCAAAACCGCATTCTCCCGGCTGTCCTCCGTATGCGGCAGCGCCGCGCCGGCCTCCAAATCCTCATAAGAAATCTCGCTGACCGCCTGACGGCTGCGCTTCCGGTACAGGTCAATGGCCGCATTTCTGGCCGCTGTGAGCACATACCGCCTGACCTGCCAGTCTTCCAGCCGCTCCACGGTCTCCATGTGGGAGGCCACCCGGACAAACGCGTCCTGCACCGCATCCTCCGCCAGATAGGGTTCCCGCAGGATGCGGTGCGCCAGAGCCAGCATCATCTGGCAGTTGTCCCTGTAAATTTGTTCAAACCGGCTTCGCTGCTCCTTTGTATCTATCAGTGAAAAATAAAATGTCAGCATCGCATCCTTATCCCCCCGGCTCATTGTCTTTTCCCGGCCTATCTCTGAAAACCGCCTTCCAATTCACTCTCCCTGCCCCCACGCGGGGCCCGGAGAAATCCCCTGGGAATCCAGCTGTCTCATCGCCCGGCCTTCCGGACCATTTATTGTGATAAGGCGCAGTTCCCCCTCCCTGGGATTAAACCACAGCTTCCCTCTCCCACACCCACCCGGCCGTCATCTGCCAGGAGATCCTCGGGGTCTTCTTTTGTCAGCTTATTTTTAAAATCCTCCGTGAAAAGCGCATCGTAATAGGAGAGAAAGTCTCTAGTTCCCTCCGCACTGACCTCTCCCCCGGGAATTTCCAGCCGTACGGGATAATCAATTTTCCCCGCCACATACGCCCGGTCATCCGACGAGACAGCCTCAAACATCCGCCGGACTTCCTGCACCGCTTCCCCGTAATCCATGCCGGTGCGCAGGGCAAAATCCTGCTCCCGCTTCGTCCTCCCCTCGCCCAGGGCATAGGCGGCTGCCCCGTCAACGGTAATTCCCTGGGCTGCACAGGCATCCGACGTCTCATAGGAGAGCTCCCTCCACAGAGTAAACCGGCCATCCGCCCGGTTTTTATAGAGGCGTACCTCCCAAAATTCCGCTCCATCCTCTGCATCCCGCAGCGGGCGGTAGCTGCACACCGTGATGATATCCTGCGCCCCGTCCCCGCTCCAGTCTTTAAATCCCACGGCCTCCACCTGGTTAAACACGCCGTCATCCCGGATATTGTCCGGCGCCATGTCCTCCAGCCGGACATATTCCCCCTCTCTCTGAATCCAGAACGAGGCATCCGCCGCAGGGGACTTCTCCCTGTCCGGCATACAGGAAATGAAGGTGAGCTCCCCCAGAGGAGAAATATCCGCGGAAAATGTCTGTCCGCTGATCACCAGCTCCCGGCGAAAGCTCCCGGGGACCGCATCTTCTCTTCCAATCTCCAAGACTGCGGGCTCCGGCTCGTCCGCATTCACCTCCCCGGAAGCCTCCTGGCTCGCTAAAGCTGTGACTTCTGCGGCGCTCCCACTCTGGGACGCGGATTTCTCCAATAAGTCCTGCCCGCCCCCGCAGGCGGACAAGCCCAGAACCGCTCCCGCACACACCGCCGCCAATATCCGTATTTTCATTATCGCATTTCCTCCTTGCCTGTATCGGTACTCAGACCATATGACGAGACAGCTTGCCCAAAAGGATACAAATCGTTCGCCGTATCCTGAATTTCAAAAAGAAAGGGTCTGCCCAAAGTTATTTCCTCCCAATTTTTCTGTTTTCAGTATACCCGCACCGGAAAATTGCGGCAATTACTAATGGATTAATTATGCTTACATTTTCCTGTATCTCTGCGCCGCCCTGTGCTGTCACAAAAATATTATAAAAACATGGAAAAATAATGCATTGTTTTCTCTCCCCATACCGTATATACTAAGTGATAAAGCAGGGCACGCATCCGGCAGAAGGCAGTATTTGCCCCTTACGCCGCGCGCGCTTTCGCACACGTACAAAACACGCGCATAAAAAGGAGGAGAAGTTATGGCAGTTTTAGTAACCGGAGGCGCCGGATATATCGGAAGCCATACCTGTGTGGAGCTGTTAAATGCAGGCTATGAAGTAGTTGTGGTGGACAACCTTTATAATTCCAGCGAAAAAGCATTGGAACGTGTGGAGCAGATTACGGGAAAAAAGGTGACTTTCTACAGGGCCGATCTCCTGGACCAGGAAGCTATAAAGAAGATATTCGACCACGAAACCATTGATTCCGTGATCCATTTTGCGGGATTGAAGGCGGTCGGCGAATCCGTACATAAACCCCTGGAGTATTATCACAACAATCTGACCGGAACATTTATTCTCTGCGACGAGATGCGCAGTCATGGTGTTAAAAACATTGTATTCAGCTCCTCAGCCACTGTTTATGGAGACCCGGCGGAAATCCCCATCACGGAGAACTGCCCCAAGGGCGAGATCACCAATCCCTATGGGCGGACCAAGGGCATGCTGGAGCAGATTCTCACCGACCTGCACACGGCAGACTCGGAGTGGAATGTAATCCTGCTGCGCTACTTCAATCCCATTGGCGCCCACGAGAGCGGCCTTATCGGGGAGGATCCCAAGGGAATCCCCAACAACCTGGTTCCCTATATTGCCCAGGTAGCCGTGGGAAAGCTGGATCATCTGAATGTATTTGGAAATGATTACGACACCCCGGACGGCACCGGCGTGCGGGATTATATCCACGTAGTAGACCTGGCCAAAGGCCATGTGAAGGCATTAAAGAAGCTGGAAGACAAAGAGGGCGTGAGCATCTACAATCTGGGAACCGGCGTTGGCTACAGCGTGCTTCAGGTCCTTCACGCCTACGAGAAAGCCTGCGGCAAGACTTTAAAGTATGAGATTCAGCCCAGAAGAGACGGGGATGTGGCAACCTGCTACTCTGACTGCGCCAAGGCCAAGGCGGAGCTTGGCTGGGTGGCCGAGAAGGGAATCGACGAGATGTGCGCTGACTCCTGGAGATGGCAGTCTATGAATCCGAATGGGTATAGGGACTGAGACGCATAATTGCATTGACATAAAAGAAAATGCTGAATTTTGTCTTAACAGCAAAATCCAGCATTTTCTATTTCTAAATGAAACGCACGGTCTTTACTTGAACGGATTCTCCGTAGGATATTTTCCTGTATTCACTGGGAACGCAGCCATGCCTTTTTTTGATAGGCCGGCGTAAAACCAAAGTGATCTGCCACTTCCTTCTGGCTTAACTCCCGGCTGTAATTTTCCTTCATGTAGGCTGTCACCTTGGAAAGGCGGTCCAGATGCTTCTTCTGCTTTAACTCTCCCTTGTCACTGCTTTCTGTCTGAAACTGCGTCACAAGCAGATAAAGCACCTCCATAAACTGGCTCTTGACCTTAAACTCATAGCCATACTCTCTTTTTTCATAGACAGAAAACATGGCGGCAATCAGCTCCCGCAGCCGGACATCTTTCTCATTTTTCTGGGGTGAAAAGGTCAAAAATCCGCTGTTGCCCCCATAGCCCTCAAACGCAGCCGCCGGTATCTGGAGTACAATGGTAATGTTGGGATCCGGGCAGTCAATAGGAATAACGGTCTCGTATCGAAACTGCATGGCTTTCATAAAATCTCCTGCCTGTAAATATGCTGCCCGCTGTCTTAGCTGTTACATTATAGCTCAATTTTGTCCAAAATTCAATTCCCGCCAAGATTGCCATTCCGCCGGAAAGATGGTACAATGGTAACCGTTTAAGCTTTTTTGATGAATACTTTTAGGAGAATACCTGCCTATGCGCCGTTTCGAAAAACATCCCATGATTCTCATCGTCGTAGGAATCATCGGAATTTCCCTGTCATCCATATTTGTCAAATACGCCCAGGCTCCGTCCGTAGTCACTGCGGCTTACCGCCTTTTTTGGACCGTGCTCCTCATGTCCCCGGTGGTGCTCCTTTCCGATGAACGCCGGTCAGAGCTCCTTCGCACCGACCGGCGTACCGTTTGGCTGTGCATTGTCAGCGGCATTTTTCTGGCCCTGCACTTTACCATCTGGTTTGAATCCTTAAATCACACCTCTGTGGCCAGCTCCACCACCATTGTGTGCACGGAGGTAATCTGGGTGGCCCTGGGCTGGCGCTTATTTTTGAAGGGGCGCCTCTCCGGCAAAGCCTGCCTGGCTATCGCCGTCACTCTGGCCGGAAGCGTCATGATTGCTTTCTCCGACTCCGCAGGCGGCGGAAATCATCTGTACGGGGATATCCTGGCACTTCTGGCCGCCATGGCCGTGGCGGTCTATACCCTCATCGGCCGCATCGCCAGAGCTACCACCTCCACCACTATCTACACCTACCTGGTGTATCTGGCCTGCGCCGTGACCCTCCTTCTTATGACTTTCATGCAGGGATGCTCCCTCATCGGCTACGGCCCCAGCGGCATTGTGGTGGGACTGCTGCTTGCTGTCTTCTCCACAATCCTGGGACACAGCATTTTCAGCTGGTGCTTAAAATTTCTGTCTCCCACCTTTGTTTCCGCCTCTAAGCTGTGCGAGCCGGCTGCAGCCGCTGTGTTTGCGGCATTCTTGTTTCATGAAATTCCGAAGCCCCTGCAGGTTTTGGGCGGAATCGTAATTATCGGGGGCGTGATCTTTTATTCACGGGTAGAGAGCGGAGACTCCCGGTAATTTCTCTGCAGGCCGTTTATAAGAGCGCCGTGCCGTTTGTCACCGACCGCAGCCTCACAGTACAAAAGAAAGGACCCCATCCTATGCTCCACACCCTCACACTCCCCTGCTTGGACCTCACCCAGATTGCCCACTCCGGCCAATGCTTCCGCATGTGCCCTCTGCCCATGCCAGTCTGCCCTTCAGACATTCTGCCTTTCTTTGCCGACCAGGGCTATCACATCATCAGCCGCGGCCGCATCCTCCTGGCTTTTCAGAAAGGCGAAACATTCTTCCTCCTCTGTCCCGAGGAGGAGCTCGCCGGATGGCTTGCATACCTGGATGCGGACCGGGACTATCCGGGGATCATTGCATCCATTGACCCGGCCGACACCTATCTCTCCGCTGCGGCCAAAGCCGGGGCGGGCATCCGTATTCTAAAACAGGAGCCCTGGGAAATGATTATTACCTTTCTCATCTCCCAGCAGAAGACCATCCCCGCCATCCAGTCTCTGGTGGAGGCCCTGTGCCGGACCTACGGGCATCCCATCGAGCTTTCTGAGGAAACCCGGACGATTCTCTCCGCCCTGTCATCGGGAAATTCCGGAGTCGACTTTCCACCCTCGCCGGCGCAGTGTGCCTTCCCAACCCCCGAGGAGCTCTCCCGCGCATCACTGGAGGATCTCCAGGCCATGAAGCTGGGATACCGCGCCAAATACATCCACCGTATTTGTCAGGATGTCCTTTCCGGCTCCCTGGATTTAAATGCCCTTGCACACATGGAGTATGCTCAGGCCATGGACTATCTCACAGGCTTTTACGGCATCGGCAAAAAGGTGGCAAACTGCGTCTGTCTCTTTGGCCTGCACCACATCGGCGCATTTCCCGTGGACACATGGATTGAAAAAATTCTTATGGAGCACTATTACGACAAAAAGAAATACCGCCGCACTCCCAAAGCGCATCTCCTGGACCGGATGGTCCGGGATTACTTCGGGCAGTACGGCGGCAGCGCCGGCATCATGCAGCAGTATATTTTTTATTATGAACGCCTGCTGCAGAATAAAATCCGTTTTACTTAAAAAATCCTTTCTTCTTAGGCCGCTCTTCCGGCTCCGACACACCATTCATCGCCTCGTCGAAACGGCGCAGAGCTTCCTTTTGAGCCTGGGTCATGCGCTCCGGCACCTGAACCACCAGAGTCACATAATGGTCGCCGCGCACATTCCGATTGCGCAGGGAGGGAACACCCTTTCCCTTTAAGCGCACCTTGGTGTCGGTCTGCGTGCCCGGCTTCACCTCGTACTCCACTTCGCCGTCTACGGTCTTGATGCGGATGGGACCGCCCAGAGCCGCCTTGGCAAAGGAGATGGGCACTGTGGAATAAATGCTGGTGTCCTGACGCTTGAAAATCGGATGCTGGGAAACCACAGCCTCCACCAGAAGGTCGCCTCTCTCGCCTCCGTTTGTGCCGGGCTCACCGCCGCCAGCCAGACGGACGCTCTGTCCGTTGTCGATACCGGCAGGGATGCGCACCTTAAACTTCTTGCGCACCGTCTTATAGCCTGTGCCGTAACAATCCGGACATCTCTCCTTGATAATCTTGCCTGTACCGTTGCAGTCCGGACAGGTCTGCACATTTTGTACCTGGCCGAAGAAGGACTGCTGTGTATACATGATTTTGCCCTTGCCGTTGCACTTTGGACAGGTCTGAGGCGTAGTTCCCGCCTTAGCCCCCGTGCCGTGACAGCTGGCGCAGGTCTCCTTAAAATTAATTTCTATCTCTTTCTCGCAGCCAAATACCGCCTCCTCAAAGGAAATCCGCACCGAGGTGCGCAGATTCGCCCCCCGCATGGGACCGCTTCTAGCCCGGGAGGAACGGCCGCCGCCAAAGATATCACCGAAAATATCGCCGAAGATATCTCCCATATCCCCGCTGAAATCAAATCCGCCGAAGCCGCCAAATCCGCCGGCCCCGCCGCCGCCCTGTTCAAATGCCGCACCGGTTGCGCCAGCGGCGCCGGCAGGCCCCTGTATTCCCTGCGGGCCTTCCGGTCCGGCAGGTCCGGTTGCCCCGGTTGCGCCGGCGGCGCCGGCTGGTCCCTGCGGCCCTTCCGGTCCGGCAGCGCCGGCCGGTCCCTGCGGCCCCTCGGGTCCGGTTGCGCCGGCTGGCCCGGTTGCGCCCGTCGCACCGGTCGCTGCGTGACAGGGTGCGAAACGGCGGATTCCTGCTCCCAGAATAGAATGGAAAGGGTTCCGTCTTCGTGAACCAGGATCTCCCGGATCACACTTGCCAGGAGTTCCTGCGAGAGGGCGGGAAGATCCGGCTGTTCGAGCCGGTCGCGGACGGCGTTCAGGACGTTTTGTTCCAGGACGTCGAGACGGATGGAATGAATGGTGCACGCGCTCTTGGATTTCCGGGCGTAGGTAGAACAGTGGAAGTAGACGCGGCCTTTCGCCTGTTTTCGCGTCATGGCCCTGCGGCAGTCCGCGCACTTCAGAAGGCCGGCAAAAAGATGGCTGCGGGGAGAGGACGGCTGCCGGCGGACGCGCTGTTTCTGCCGTTCGGCGGCCCGTGCAAAGAGTTCCGGTTCGATAATCGGTTCATGCGTATCCGGAACCCGGAACCAGGCGCCGGCGGGGAGGGAAAGGCGGTCGTGCACCTTATAGCTGATGACGCGCTGTTTTCCCTGGACCATACATCCGGCGTAGACCTCGGAGGAGAGAATGGCGGAGACGGTGCGCGCGCTCCAGAGGCCGTCGTTTTGCCCGCTCTGCGGATTCTGATAGCGAAAGCCCTGCATCTGCTTATAGGCGGTCGGATTGGGAATGCGAAGCCGGTTCAGCCTGCGGGCGATGCCGGTCTTGCTGAGAGCGCCGGCCGGTTCTGCAGGCTTTGGCAAAAAGAGCGGTTCCGGGAGAAGAAGCGCGGCGTTCGCAGTCGGGGTGTCGCCATAGACATACCAGAGAAAAATGGCTCTGACGATCCGGGCCGCCGGCGGATCGATGAGCAGATGGTTCCGGTTATCCGGATCCTTTTGGTATCCGTAGGGGGCGAAGGCGCCGATAAATTCTCCCTTCCTGCGCTTGGTGTCAAAAGTCCGGCGCACGTCGGCGGAGGTTTTGCAGGCGTAGCGGTCGTTTAAAAGGCCGTTGATGGGAACCTCGAGCCCGCTCAGGGCCTCGGGATTCAGGAAGGTGTCGACCTGCGGGCTGTCCAGGGCGATGAAGCGGACGCCGCGGCGCGGGAAAAAATCTTCCAGGAAATACCCCTGATCGGAGTAGTTGCGGAAGGCGCGGGAAAGGTTTTTGCAGACGACGCAGGTCACAAGCCCCTGCTCGGCATCGCGGATCATGCGGCAAAAAGCGGGGCGATCGGAGTCGGTCCCGCTTTTCCCGTCGTCGATGTACACGCCGGCCAGCGTAAAAGCGCCGTCGAACGAATGGTCGAGATATTCAAAAAGAATTTTTTTCTGATTGAGAATGCTGAGACTTTCCGCATTCCGGTCTTCCCGGGAAAGGCGGATGTAGAGCGCAACCCGCCATGGCTCCGGCTGACTGTCAGAAAGACGGGTTCTGAGAAAAGAGGTCTGTTTCATCAATGAGCCGCCGCTGCTGTTTTGTCAAAAGCATATGCAGGACAAACGAGCGTGATTCCGGCGGAGAAAAACTGCTGAAAGACTGCTGAGAAACCGCTGAAGAACCGCTGAGGAAGCCGCGCTCGGGAGGCTTTCTCAGCGGCGTTTTCCAGTCTGCTGATAATATTTTTTCTTCTCCGCGTACATGTCGCGATCCGCTTCATGAATCTGGCGGGTAATGTCGCATTTTCCGTCGCAGCAGAAGGACAGGCCGAAGGAAATGCTGATCTGATCCTGGCGCAGGCTTGCGCGGGCGACCTCGATCGAGGTCAGAAATGCCTCGCGGCCGGATTCCGTATCGATTACCACAAATTCGTCGCCGCCGATCCGGTAGGCCTTCTTGCCGAAAATCCGACGGATGTGCGTGGCGGTCCGCTGCAGCAGGGCGTCCCCGGCGCGGTGTCCCTGCCGATCGTTGATCTCCTTGAGGCCGTTGACGTCCATACAGACGATGCCCGCCCGGGCCGGAGGCTGATTCTGGAACAGCTCCATGTCCTGGTTAAACTTGTTGCGGTTGTAGAGCCCGGTCAGGGAATCTTCAAAGCTCATGCGCTTCAGGATGCCTTCCAGCTCAATCCGGCGGGAGATATCGAAGGAGATCCGCTGAATGACCTGCCCGTTGTCGTCCTCGCTGATCAGGGAGTTGATGCCGCTGGCATAGATGAGCTCTCCGGACGGTTTCCGGATCTGGTAATCGATGCTGGAGGAATCGCCCGGCTTTTTCAGGACGTCCAGCGACGCCTGAAGACGCGGGAGATCCTCCGGGATGACGCATTCGCAGAATCCGCGCGACCAGTCCAGCGCTTCGGCTTCCTCCTGGGTGTGCCCGATGAGCTCGGTCATGGCGTGATTAAAAGTGATGAGCCGGTACACGCCGTTCTGGCGGCTCATGCGCAGAATGGCGCAGGGAATCGTGTTGTAAATGCTGTCGAGCTCCGCCGTCTGGGGCGCGATCTGCTTTTTCTGCGCCGCGATATATTCCTGCATGTAGTCGTAGGTCTGACGGGCCATCCGGGTAGGAAAGCCCACATCGTCGTCCGCCATCTCGATATAGGGATTGGAGATGTGAATATGGCAGCAGCGGGCCGTGTCCTTTGTCCAGCGGAAAATCAGGGAAAACCGCTGATGGACGCGCAGGTAGCAGTCGGAAGGATCCGTGGAAATCCACAGCCGTCCGGTGCACAGATAGATGTCCGGGGAGAGTCCGATCACATCGTATTCTTCGCCGGAAATATGACAGTGGGGAACCATGCCGGCAAACTGGCGGAAAATGGCGGTAACCTTTTCGGTGCCGGTCGCATATTCCTGTTCGCCGGTGCCGAGCCAGCTGAACTCGTCGTCGAACAGCGAGACGATCGCTTCGACGTCGTTTTCGCAGTAATGCTTATGAAAAAGATAACGGCTCAGTTCAATGGTTTTCTGTTTTCTCTGTTCGGTTTCAGAAGCGGCGGCCTCCCTGCCTTGTTCCTCTTTTTCTTTCATGAGCAGGACCTCCTGTGGTTCCGGTGCGCTCTGATTGTGAAATATGACGAAAAAAGCGGCCGGAATCAATCTTTTATAGGACTAATTATATCAGGAGAGAAAATGGGACGCAAGAATAAATTGTTTTTTCAGACGGGGAGGCCGGCGCCGGTTGTGCAGACTGACAGGCGGCGGTCGCTCCCGTGGGCCCTGCCAGTCCCCGCGGTCCCTGCGCGCCCTCCGGCCCCTGCAGGCCCTGCGCGCCGGCGGGTCCCTGCGGCCCCTGTGCGCCGGCGGGCCCCTGCGGTCCCTGTGCGCCCTCCGGTCCGGTCGGCCCGGTGGCTCCGGTCGGTCCCGTGGCTCCGGTCGCGGTCGCGCTTCCCGCGGGGCCCTGCGGTCCCGTCGGCCCGGTCGGTCCGCTAGGTCCAGTCACGCCAGTCGCACCGGTGGGGGCGACGTCAAAAGGAAATCACCTCATTTTAATAGTATACTTCTCTTGCATTTTTCTATTAAATGTATTAAAATAAAAACGAAA
>CALWBS010000035.1 GCA_944376135.1 uncultured Enterocloster sp. | reverse complement strand
CTGGATATCTCATACCTATGTATTATCATAATATATAATATAATGCAAGTAAAAAAATAAGAGAGCAGCAGAAAAATGTTGCTTTTCCGCCACTCTCTCTTCTAATTATGACTTTGCGATTGCCCTAGATATTTCCCGTCGATATTTCGAGTGAGCATTTAAGAGACTATATCCGCATAGGAATGACAATCCCGGCTGCCTGCCCACACATATGCGCAGGCAGGAAAAATAAGGGTCAGAGCCTTAGGCAGGGGAATACGCCGGAAATTTTCAGACCCAGACGTGGGGAAAGGCCTTTGGTGTGGCGGTTTGGCGCAGCGGCGGATACTTTCCTTGACAATCCCCCGTTCCCGTGGTATTCTTAGACTCGCAGAAAATGCCCTAAAAATAAGGTCTTGACGGGCCTGCCGCCGATTCCCGGCGTAAAATGAATCGAGTGTTCGAGACCTTCCACTCGTAAAACAAAACTAAAGGAGACAACTAAATATGAGAGAAAACAAGAATCTGACCTACCTGGTGCACGCAGCTGTGATCGCGGCGATTTACGTGGTGCTGACACTGAATTTTCTGCCTATCAGCTATGGGCCTATTCAGTTTCGGATTTCCGAGGCCCTGTGCGTGCTGCCCTATTTCACGCCTGCGGCGGTTCCCGGGCTGTTTGTGGGCTGCCTGCTGTCCAATCTGATGGGGGGACTTCCTGTGATGGACATTGTGTGCGGAAGTCTGGCTACCCTGATCGGCGCTCTGGGCTCTCGGTATCTGCGGCGCCATAAATGGTGCGTGTGCATTCCGCCCATTCTCGCCAACGCCCTCATTGTTCCCTGGGTGCTGCGCTTCGCGTACGGCTCCCAGGATTTGATTCCCTTCATGATGCTTACTGTGGGAATTGGAGAGATATTGGCGGTGGGAGTGCTTGGAAATGCCCTGCTGATTACGCTGGAACGCTATGGGAGCGTGATTTTCGGCCGTCAGGGAATCGCAGATTAAGATATACTATAAAAACTCTAGAAGTACGGAAAAAAGAACAAGCGGTCTATTGCAGCCCCGCGGTTTGGTGGGATATAATGAAAGAAAAATCCCCCGGGCCGCGGGCTTTTCCGTGGAAAGGCCGTTTGCAGGCTCTCCGATAACAGGGGGTGGAAAGGGAGAAATTCATTATGGCATTACACGTGATGGACGAGGCCAATCGCTGTCTGGGATGCAAGGTTCCCCAGTGCAGAAAGGGGTGCCCGATTGACACGCCGATTCCGGAGGTAATCCGCCTGTTAAAGGAGAAAAAGCTGGATGAGGCCGGGGAGCTTCTATTTTTCAACAATCCGCTGACAACCGTGTGCAGCCTTGTGTGCAACCATGAGAATCAGTGCGAGGGACACTGCGTCCTGGGACGCAAGGGAGCTCCGGTGCATTTTTCTACCATTGAAAATTATATTTCCACCACCTATGCGCCTAAAATGCATAAAGGACCCGCACCCTCCAATGGGATACGGGCGGCAATTATTGGCTCGGGGCCTGCAGGGATTACTATAGCGATTATCCTGGCACGTTACGGCTATCAGGTGACAATTTTTGAGGGAAAGGATAAAATCGGCGGTGTTCTGCGTTACGGAATTCCGGAGTTTCGGCTTCCCAAGAGCGTGCTGGACGATATCGAGTACCGGCATTTGGAGTTAAAGGGAATCAAGGTGCGGCCTAATGTGCATATCGGCAGCGCTATCGGCATTGACGATCTGTTCCGGGATGGATATAAGGCTATTTTCGTGGGCACCGGCGTGTGGAAGCCCAATGCTCTGCACATCAAGGGAGAGACCTTGGGCCATGTGCATTTCGGCATTAATTATCTGAACAATCCGGATAGCTATCGCCTGGGAGAGCGGGTCATTGTGATTGGAGCGGGAAATGCGGCCATGGATGTGGCCCGAACGGCTCTGCGCAAGGGAGTGCGGTGGCTCACCTGTTTTTCTATCACAAAAAAAGTAGCGGCCAGCCAGTATGAATTCAGCTATGCCCAGCTGGAGGGCGTGGAGTTTGCGTACAACAAAGCGCCGGTGGAGATCACGGACGAGGGCGTTATTTTTAAGGATATTATTGAGGAGGAGGATGGAAGCTTTACAGATGTACCGGATTCTCTTAAACTCTATCCGGCGGACAGCGTAATCATCTCTATCAGTCAGGGCCCCCAGAACCGGATTGTCACAACTACCAAAGGACTGGAGGCCAACGAGAGGGGACTTTTGGTGGCTGACGAGAAGGGGCGGACGACCCGACCGGGTATTTTTGCCTCAGGAGATGTGGTAAACGGAGCACGCACCGTGGTGGAGGCAGTGGCCCGCAGCAAGGTGGTGGCGGAGTCCATGCATGAATATATGCAGAGTTTGGTGAAGGAAGAAAAGGGCAGCGGAGCTTTCACATAACAAGTGAAAAGGTTTGGAATTTCTGTGCTTTTCTGATATAATTGGGAAGGAACAGGGCGGGAATTGAAGCCGCGTCTGTTCCTTCCTACTATTTTTTATGCTAAAAGGAGTATTGCTATGTATGAGATAGATTTTTCCAGGCCGGAGCATGTCCATTTTATCGGAATTGGGGGCATCAGCATGAGCGGACTGGCCGAGATTCTCCTGGAGGAGGGATTTACTGTGTCCGGGTCAGATGCTCATGAGACGGAGCTCACCCGCCACCTGGAGAAAAAGGGGGCCCGCGTCCGCTACGGACAGAGAGCTGAAAACATTGAGAAGGAGCCGGGGATCCAAGTGGTGGTTTACACAGCGGCGATCCACGAGGACAATCCGGAGCTGATAGCGGTTCGGGCAAAAAAGATTCCTACTCTGACAAGAGCGGAACTTTTGGGCGAGCTGATGCGCAATTATAAGGAGGCAGTGGCAGTGGCGGGAACCCACGGGAAGACCACCACCACCTCCATGCTGACCGATATTCTCCTGGCTGGCGGGGCAGATCCCACAATTTCCGTTGGCGGGATTCTGCGGGACATTGGGGGAAATATCCGAGTAGGAGGTTCAGAGCTGTTTGTGACGGAAGCCTGTGAGTATACCAACAGCTTTCTCTCTTTCTACCCTACGGTGGAGATCATTCTGAATATCGAGGCGGATCACCTGGATTTCTTTAAGGATTTGCAGGATATCCGCCGTTCGTTCCGCCTGTTTGCTGAAAAACTTCCTGCCAAAGGGCTTTTGATAGTGGGCAGCGGGATTCGCAATCTGGAAGAGATTACCCGGGGGCTGGGATGCCGGATTGTCACATTCGGCATGGATGCCGGCAGCATGTACACGGCCCGGAACATTTCTTATGATGCATTTGGATGCCCGTCCTATGACCTCGTGGTCCGGGGGGAGGAGATAAGCCGTATCAGCCTGGGGGTTCCGGGAGAGCACAATGTGTACAACTCTCTGGCTGCAGCGGCAGCCGCTCTGGAGCTGGGAGTGGGGATGGACGGAATTCTGGCAGGGCTTAAAACGTTTAAGGGCACAGACCGCCGGTTTGAGAAAAAGGGAGAGGTGGGAGGCGTGACCATTATCGACGATTACGCCCATCATCCCCAGGAGATTACGGCTACCTTAAAGGCGGCGAAGAATTATCCCCACAAAAAGCTTTGGTGCGTATTCCAGCCTCATACCTACACCCGGACAAAGGCGTTTCTGGATGAATTTGCCCAGTCTTTATCTCTGGCAGATGAGGTTATCCTGGCAGACATTTATGCGGCCCGGGAGACTGATACCCTCGGGGTGAGCGCGGCGGATATAGCGGATCGGATTCGGAAATCAGGAGGAAAAGCCAGGTATATCCCATCCTTTGATGAGATTGAGACATTTATTTTAGAAAATTGTCAGCCAGGTGATTTGTTGATAACTATGGGCGCCGGAGATATAGTAAAAGTGGGCGAAAAGCTTCTTGGACAGTGATTTATCCACATTATCCACAAAGTTTTCAACATTTTATGTAAAGGAACAATGTGGATTTCTCTGATTTACATAAAAAATTGACGCACGATTTGTCCGGGCCTGGATTTATGGGGAAATTACGTATAGTTTAGGTAAAATTGAAGAATTATGTCCACTTTTTATCCACATTGTCCACATTATCCACACTGCGGTTGGTGGAAAATCGGGACCTATTTTCTTTTGGCACTGGATGTGCTATGATGGTAAAAAGAGCTGTAAGGCAAAAGACAGAGCGCGCGAGGTAGAAGGCAGATGGGTATTTTGGATCGGTGGAACGTTCCGGTGACGGCGGTGGCCAACGAGTTTATTGACTGTTATATGGCCCGAGCTAATGGGGAATACGTAAAGGTATATATGTTTGTACTTCGTCACCAGGGCGAAGAGATTACGGTGGAGCGGATTGCGGATGCACTGGACCATACGGAATCGGATGTGCGCCGGGCGCTGAGCTATTGGGAAAAACTGGGGGTTTTGCGTGCGGATGCCGCGGAGAGCGGGGGGAAAGAGACGCCTGTCTGCGGACAAAAGCCTCCGGAGGAGAGAAAACCATCTCTGAAAGCAGGCGGGGAATCCGCCGAAACGGAGCGCGCGCTTAAGGCATCGGAGCCTGCGGTGTCCGGACGGCCGGTGTATTCCGCGGAGCAGGTAAACCGTCTGGCGGATGACGAGGAATTTTCACAGCTGCTCTATATCGCTCAGAAGTATATGAACAAAGTATTTACCCCCAGGGACTGCCAGGTTTTTGCCTATCTCTACGACGGGCTGGGCATGAACAGTGAGCTTTTGGAATATCTGGTGGAGTACTGCGCCCAGAACGGCCACACGTCCGTCCGGTATCTGGAGGCCGTGGCCCTTGGCTGGCATGAAAAAGGGATTCGGACCGCCCTGGAGGCACAGGATTTCTGCGCTTCCTATACCCGGGATTCTTTTGCAGTGATGAAGGCATTTGGATTAAGCGGCAGAAAACCGGCGGAGCCGGAACAGAAGCTGATGGACAAGTGGTTTAAGGAGTATGGGTTTACCCGGGAACTTGTGCTGGAAGCCTGCAGCCGCACAATCAATGCGATTCACGAGCCAAGCTTTCCCTATGCGGATAAGATTTTGTCAGACTGGCACCGGGCGGGAGTTCGGACACGGGAGGACATAAAGGGCTTAGATGCCCGACGCTCAGCGGAGGGGCCGGAGAAGGCGGAAGGGAGAGAGCGGCGGTTCAAACGCTACGGTGAGGCGGGCGCAGCCCGTCAGCCAAGGGGCGGCGCGCCCAACCAGTTCCACAACTTCCAGCAGAGAGATACGGATTACGATGCCGTTGCCTTAAAAAAGGTTAAGGCGTGGGTCGGCGGAAACGAGAACGGCGTCTCGGAGAGCCGCTGACGGGCGGACATAGGATGCGAGGAGACGGACAAAAGGAGAGTGAACATGGCACTTAGCAATTCCCAATACGATGCGATTATGCGGGAATATGGACGGCGGCAGATGGATAACCAGCACGCTCTGGAGGCACGGAAGGCGGAGGTTTACCGAAAACTTCCGCGGGTGCGCAGCCTGGAGGCAGAGATGGCGGAGCGATCAGTGGCCTGTGCCCGGAGGCTTTTGGAGGGAGACAGCGAGGCACTCGCCCTGCTGCGCAGCGACCTGGCTGCTCTCAAGGAGGAGAAAGCTCGTCTGATCCGTCAGGCCGGATATCCAGATGATTACCTGGAGCTCCATTACCGCTGTCCGGACTGTCGGGATACGGGACTTGTGGACGGCCGCAAGTGCCACTGTTTTCTTCAGGCACAGATGAAGCTTCTCTATGCACAGTCCAATTTGGAGCGCGTGCTGGACCGCGAGTGCTTTGCGAATCAGTCTTTTGACTGCTACGATGATGAGGAGCTGCTGCCGCAGCTGGGCATCACAAACCGGGCGTATATGAAGCGGGTGACGGCAAACTGCCGCCGTTTTGTGGAGGATTTCGGAAAATCGCATGAAAATCTTCTATTTACCGGAAGTACGGGAGTTGGGAAAACATTTTTGACTAACTGTATTGCCGGAGAGCTCATGAAAAAAGGACATTCGGTGATCTATCTGTCCGCTACGGATCTGTTTGAGGTGTTTTCCAAGAATAAATTTGAGAATGGCGACGAGGAAAATATGCAGGAGATGTATCGGTTTATTCTGGAATGCGAGCTGCTGATCATCGATGATCTCGGTACGGAGCTGAACAACAGCTTTACCTCTTCTCAGCTTTTTTACTGTATTAATGAGCGGATGGGCAGGGAGCGCTCCACGATCATTTCCACCAATCTCTCTCTGGCCGGCATCAGGGACTCCTATACGGACCGGGTTGCTTCCCGTATTATGAGCGGCTATGCAATTATTCCCCTGTATGGCCGTGACCTGCGCCTTAAAACCATATAAGAGCTTGACGAACGCAAAAGAGAAATGATATACTTTTTCGCGCGAAGCGCGCCCGCCCGAAGG
>CALWBS010000034.1 GCA_944376135.1 uncultured Enterocloster sp. | reverse complement strand
TTTTTCAAGGCATAGTACCCGCTATGTCCAATGTTTATGTCCATTTCTCGTAAATTTCTTTTCCTGCACGATATTCAGTTGTCAAGTTTCGGTTGGAATCTCATTCATTGAGATTCCGAGAAGTTATTACATATTTGTAAATATCTTTAAACATATTTCATACGCCTTGTCAATGGTTTTATACCAAATATTTACACAAACGTTTGTATTGTAAAATTTTTTGTTTGGGTTAAAATGGACAAGTTGCTTTTTGTTTATCAAAAATTATCTTGTTGTTTTTTTGATTTACAAACGTTTTCGGAAAAACATGTAGATTTTTTCTTTTATATCCGATATACTAATCCCAAATGAATGCTAAAAGCATGAATCTTCTAAAAGAAGAAAAAGGAGAACTCCATGACCCTAAAAGAAATCGCAAAAGAAGCCGGTGTCTCCGTCTCCACCGTATCCCGGGTCATCAACAACAATTCCAAGGCCGCCAGCAAGGAGGTACAGGACCGGATCTGGGAGATTGTGCGCCGCACGGGCTACACACCCAACTCCGTTGCGCAGAGCTTAAAGCTGGGCGCTGCGCAGCCGGGCGAGGCCGCGTCCCATTCTCTGGCCTGTCTCTTTGCCCGGACGCCGGACATGATGACGGACCTGTTTTTCAACTCCCTGGCCCGAAGCATTGAACAGGAGGCATTCCGGCACAATTATCTCTTAAAGTATTCCTTCAGCGCCTTTGACATCAAAAACCCGTCCACCTACCGCCTAGTCATGGACAACCATGTGAACGGGATTGCTGTGCTGGGACGCTGCGATAAACAGACCCTGAAATTTTTAAAGCAGTATTTTAACAGCGTGGTCTATGTGGGACTCAATAGCCTGGACGCAAAATACGACCAGGTAATCTGCGACGGCCGCCAGACAGGGCGAGCTGCCACGGAGCATCTCATAAGCCTGGGCCACAGCCGCATCGGCTATATCGGGGAGACCGCAAACGAGGAGCGCTATCTGGGTTACTGCGATGCCCTGGCTTCCAGCCGGATTCCGCAAAAACCTGTCTGGGTAGCGGATGTGAAGCTCTCCTCCGAGGACGGCTATCGAGGAGCCAAGCTTCTCCTTGAGCGGAAAGCAGATATAAGCGCAGTGTTCTGCAGCAACGACATCACGGCTATCGGGGCTATGCGGGCCTTTCAGGAGGAGGGCGTCCGGATTCCCCAGGATATTTCCCTGGTGAGCATTGACGATATCGACACGGCCCAGTATCTCTCCCCCATGCTCACCACCATCCATATCCCCACCCTCGAGATGGGGCAGATGGCGGCAAAAATTCTTATTGACCGCATTGAAGGCGGCCACAAACTGCCGGTAAAAATAAGCCTGCCCTTCTATCTGGCCGGGCGGGAAAGCTGCGCCAGATACAAGGGCAGATAGAATAAAGGAGGATTTCCATCTATGATTTTGACATTAAAAGACGCGAAGGCTTCGGCTTCCATTGACTCTCTGGGCGCACAGCTTATCTCCTACCAGGACAGCGCGGGCCAGGAATACATCTGGCAGCGGGACCCCCGCTATTGGGCCAACTGCTCCCCCATCCTGTTTCCCATCGTAGGCGGGCTGAAGGAGGACCATGCCCGCATCGGAGCGACATTTTACACCATGCCCAAGCACGGCTTTGTGAAGGGCGCAGAACTGGAGGCCCGCCAGGAAGGACCTGACCGGGCAGTTTTCACTCTGAAGGACTCGGAAGAGACGCGTAGCATGTATCCCTTCCCCTTCCGTCTCACCGTCACCTACACCCTGAAGGATGGGGAACTCACGATGATCTGCCGGGTGGAAAATACGGGCAGTTCCCCTCTCCCTTATTTTATCGGGACGCATCCGGGATTTGCCTGCCCGCTGCTCCCTGGTGAATCTTTCTCGGACTATACGCTGGAATTCGATGAGGAGGAGACGGAGGGCTACCGGGCCTTTGACCCGGAGCGCCAGCAGTTTGACATGAGCCGCCGCCTTCCCTTCCCCGGGGACGGCAGGCGGATTGCCCTAAACTATGAGCTGTTTTTGAGCGATGCCATCTGGTTTGACAATCCCCGCTCCCGAAAGGTCCGCCTGCTGCACCCGGCCACGGGCCGCGGCATAGAGACGGCATTTCCTGACTACGCCACGGTGGCCTTCTGGACCGCGGCGGAGAAGCAGGCGCCCTTCCTCTGCATCGAGCCCTGGAACGGCTCCGGCCCCTGCTCGGACGAGGGGACTGAATTTCTGGGGAAGAATCATCTCCAGACGCTGCAGCCGGGGGAGAGCCGGGAATATGCGATCTCCATCCGGTATCTGCAGGTATAAACGCCGGCGGCAGACAGGATAAGCCCGCCAAAGCCCTGCTCTCTTACGCAGCCGCAGGACGTCCCTGCGGCTGTTTTCATCTCCTTCCAGAGCGCATGAGAGCTGCCGCAATCTCCTGCATCCGCGGAAGAGCCGCCCCAAAGAACCGCTTGTAGGAAGCGCAGAAATAATTTTTCCCCA
>CALWBS010000033.1 GCA_944376135.1 uncultured Enterocloster sp. | reverse complement strand
AAACGGTTTTTGCAAAGGAAATGAGCTTGGGATGGTTGGCTTTGAATGTATCCCAGGCGGATTTTAACTGGAGCAGTTCCATTGGATTCATCTGTATGCACCTCCGGAGAGAGTGTAGCATGTTTTTGGGGAAAATGCCAGATGGACGATTATAGCACCGTTCTGAAAACAATAAGGAATTTCCTTTTTTAAAATACCCCTGCCCCATTTGGACAGAGCGGCCACGTGCGATCCCGCTTCTTGTAAACTTTCCCCGCACTTGCTATAATGTTTTTGTGACACAAAGAGAAGAGCGACGAAAGGAATCCGGCCATGCGTCTGGCACATTTATCGGATCTTCACCTGGGAAAGCGGGTGAATGAATTTTCTATGCTGGAGGATCAGCGCTATATTTTAAAACAGATTGAGGACATTCTGGCGGAGGAGGCGGTACAGGCCGTTCTCATCGCCGGGGATGTGTACGATAAGCCGGTTCCGCCTGGGGAGGCGGTCCGGCTCTTTGACGAATTTCTCACAGCCCTGGCGGACCGGGGAATGCGCGTGTTTGTGATCAGCGGGAATCACGACAGCCCGGAGCGCATTGCCTTCGGCGGCCGCCTCATGAGCAGCCGGCAGGTGTACATGGCGCCGGTGTATGACGGCCATGTGTGTCCGGTGGAGCTTGCGGATGAACACGGCCGCCTGTCCGTGTACATGCTTCCCTTTCTCAAGCCGGCGGCAGTGAAAAAGTGCTGGCCGGATGAGGCGGTGGAGACCTATGAGGATGCGGTGCGCTGTGCCGTAGAGCACATGAAAGAGGAGAATTTTTCGCCGGAGGCGCGCAATATTCTCATGGCCCATCAGCTTGTCATCGGAGCCGCCCGCTGTGATTCTGAGGAGATTTCCGTGGGCGGGCTGGATCAGGTGAGCGCCGGGCTCTTTGCGGACTTTGATTATACGGCCCTGGGACACATCCACGGCCCCCAGAACGCGGGAGGAGAGCGGGTGCGCTACTGCGGCTCGCCCTTAAAATATTCCTTTTCCGAGGCGGGACATGTGAAATCCGTCACCATCGTGGACATGGAGGAAAAGGGAACTGTTCGGGTGCATACCCGGCCCCTGCGGCCCCTCCACGATATGCGGGAGATCCGGGGAAGCTACGGGGAGGTGACGGCCAGGGAATTTTACCAGGGCACGGCGGTGGACGATTATCTGCATATCACTCTCACGGACGAGGAGGATATCCTGGACGCCATGGGAAAGCTGCGGGCCATTTATCCCAATATTATGCGCCTGGACTATGACAATTGCAGGACCCGGGAGGGAGGACAGCTTCCGGAGGGGGAGAGAAAGGCAAAATCCCCTGCAGAACTTTTGGAAGAGCTCTATGAGCTGCAGAACAATCAGCCCATGAGCGGGGAACAGAGAGCATTTGCCCTGGGGCTTATGGAAGAGATATGGGAGGGCGGACGATGAGACCGACAAAGCTGATTTTGTCCGCATTCGGCCCCTATGCCGGGGAGGTGCGGCTTGACATGGAGGCCCTGGGAGACAGAGGAATTTATCTGATCACCGGGGATACAGGGGCGGGAAAGACCACAATTTTCGACGCCATTGCGTTTGCTCTGTACGGGAGTGCCAGCGGGGAGAACCGCAGGCCCCGGATGCTGCGCAGCAAGTATGCCGAGACGGGGACAAAGACCTTCGTGGAGATGGAATTTGTATATAACGAAAAGACGTACCGGCTGCGCCGCAATCCGGAGTATGTGCGGGCCAAGCAGAAGGGGATCGGGGAGACCAAGGAGAAGCCGGATGCCCAGCTTCATATGCCGGACGGAGGCCTTGTAACCGGGGACCGTGCGGTGACGGCTGCGGTGGAGGAACTGGTAGGACTGAACCGGGAGCAGTTTTCGCAGATTGCCATGCTGGCCCAGGGAAGCTTCTCACGGCTGCTCTCGGGAAAGACCGAGGACCGGGGCGCTATTTTCCGGGAAATATTTGGGACCAGGCCCTACCAGGTCTTTCAGGAGCGGGTGAAGGAAAAGGCCCGGGCGCTCTACGGCCGCTACCAGGAGGGAAAAAACAGTATTCTCCAGTACAGCACGGGCGTTTCTGTCGGTGAGCCGGGGGGAGAGATGGCTTGCCGCTGGGAAGAGGTCAAGGGGGAACCGGGGGAGGCAATGCTGGAAATCCTGGATCAGCTCATCAGAGAGGATGAAGCGCAGGACAGCAGGGCCGGCAGGGAGCTGGAGCGGCTTAGACAGGAGATACAGGTTCTGGGAGAGCAGGCGGGCGCTCTGGCGGCTGTCCGGAAAACAAAAGAGGAGCTGGAGCAGGCCCGGACCAGCCTTGCGTTAAAGGAACCCCAGGCCCGGGCAGCCGAGACGGCGTATGAGAAAGAGAAGGCCCGGCAGGGGGAAAATCACGAGCTGGTGCGGGAAATCAGCCGCCTGGAGGAGGATTTGCGCCTGTTTGGACAGTATGAGGCGCTTGCAGTCCAGGAGCAGGACAGCGTGCGGGCGGAGCGGACATTTGCAGAACAGGCAGAGAGCGCGCGGCTGGAGGGGGAGGAGAAGCGCGGCCAATGGGAGGAGGGCAGGAAGCGTCTGGAGGCCATGGACGGACTGGAGGGGGAGCTCCAGAAGGCTGCCCATGCAGTGGAGCAGTTTGGGGAAAATCGGGAGCGGATGGCCCGGCATTCCCGGGCGCTTGGGGAGTACAAAAAGGAGCGGCAGAAGCTTGTGAAGGCCCGGGAGTCCTATGGGCGGGCAGCCGCAGCCTATGAGGAGGCGGAGCAGGCCTATGGCCGGATGTACCGCGTCTTCCTCGACAACCAGGCGGGAATCCTGGCGGCGGAACTGGCGCAGGGAAAGCCCTGTCCGGTCTGCGGCTCTTTGGAGCATCCGCGGCCCGCTCATTTGTTCCGGGGGAATGCGGTGACCAAGGAGGCCCTGGACGAGGCAGCGGCGGTGCGCGACAAGGCCCAGAGGGCGGCCTCCCAGGCGAGTACGCTGGCGGGACAGCTGGCCGGGGGACTGGACGCAAGATATCAAACCATGCGGGAAGAAATTGAGCGGGAGATTGGCGGCTGGAAAGCGTCCTGGCGGGAGCGGCTGCTGGAGGTAGAGGCGGGTGCTTTGGCGGATGGAATAGACGAGTCGTTGAGCCCGGGCCGCGAACAGTTTTTAACTGTCTGGGAGGAGCTTCTCGGGAAAATAGAGACAGCTCTGGCCGGCAGGGAAACAGCAGCCCGCCAGGAGAAAACACGCCTGGAAAAGGAGCTGGCGCAGAAGGAGGCTTTAAAGAGGCAGGGACAGGCTCTGGAGGCCGCAGTCAAAGCGGCGGAGATCAAGCGCCAGGAGGCGGAGGGCAGCCGCATCCGGGAAAATACCCGGCAGGCGTCCCTGCGGGAGTTGATGACGGAGATGAAAAATCGCCTGCCTGCCGGGGGCAGGGAGGAGACGGCGGCCCGCATCCGGGAGAAACAGGCGGATTTAAAAGCTCGTGAAAGAGCCCTCAGGGAAGCGGAGGAAAAGAGTTTGGCTTTAAGCCGGGAGACGGTGGAGCTTGCGGCCCGCATCCGCACGCTGGAAAAGCAGCTGGATGCGGCCGCAGAAGAGATGGACAGGATGTCGGGGGCTGCGGCGGATATAGGCGGGCAGCCTGCAGATGTACGGGATGATGACTGTGCGGCATCACCGGACGGCCGGGCATTATCCGCCATGCCGCAGGAGGCGCTTGACGGCTGTCTGACCCGGCTGGGTGAACGGCAGAGGGAAGCGGAGGCGGATCTGGCGGTCTGGGAGAAGAAGAGCAGCGCCATCCATCACCGGCTGGAGACGAACCGGAGCGCCCGCCGGAATATCCGGGCAAAGGAGCAGGAGATGGAGGAGATCGGAAAAGAGTGGACCTGGGTAAAGGCGCTCTCCGACACGGTTTCCGGGGAAGTGGGAAAGAAGGAGCGGATTACCTTTGAGGCCTATGCCCAGATGGCGTACTTTGAGCGGATTATAGCGAGGGCAAATACGCGTTTCATGGTGATGAGCGCGGGGCGCTATGAATTAAAGCGCTGCATGGAGGAGGACAACCGGGGCAAGAGCGGACTGGGTCTCTCGGTAATCGACCATTACAATGGCTCGGAGCGCAGCGTAAAAACATTGTCCGGCGGGGAATCCTTCATGGCTTCCCTCTCCCTGGCCCTGGGGCTTTCCGATGAGATTCAGGCCTTTGCGGGCGGTGTCCGGCTGGACGCCATGTTTGTGGACGAGGGCTTTGGCTCCTTGGACGAGGAGGCTCTGGATTTGGCGGTTCAGGCCCTGGGCGGTCTGGCCGAGGGCCGGCGTCTGGTGGGAATTATCTCCCATGTACAGGAATTAAAAGGGAGAATCGACCGCCAGATCGTGGTGACGAAAGATGGGAGAGGAGGGAGCCTGGCCAGGATACAGGTATAGGCCGGGGCGGCTATGCTGAGAGAAGAGCTGGAGAATGCGGTGCGTGAGGAGCGTGTGCTGTCGGAGTGCAGGTTTGAGGGGGAAGAGATTGACGGACTTTCCTGCCGCGGCTTGGAGCTGGATGGCGCGGTATTTCAGGGCTGCCGGCTGATAAATTGTGATTTCTCCGGGGCTTCTTTCTGCGGCGGGGGATTTTTGGACTGCGATCTGTCCAACAGTGTGTTTGAGGGGAGCTACTGGAAAAGCATGCGGCTTTCCGGCTGTAAGGCCAAGGGAAGCATATTTGCAGGCGCTGTTTTTAAATGGGTGACTGCGGAGAAATGCCAGATGGATTATGGGAATTTCTCAGAGAGCCTTTGGGAGTTTTGCCGCGCAGAGGAATGCTGTTTTCGAGAGGCGTTTTTCTCCCGGGTAAAATTTAAAAAGATGGAAGTTTCCCGGACAGATTTCACGAGGGCAGATTTTTTTAAAACACCCTTGAAGGGAATGGATTTTTCTGACTGCGTTCTGGAGCAGATTG
>CALWBS010000032.1 GCA_944376135.1 uncultured Enterocloster sp. | reverse complement strand
ACATGGAGGAGATACGGATTCACCTGCGGGGGCACAATCTTTACGATATTTTTTACGGCCGGTATAAGGCGGAGGAGACAGAGCTTCTGCGGCGGTATATTGATCTGGCGCCCCGGGAGGACTTTCAAGATATTTTGGATGGGATTGACCGGTTTGTGTATTTTGAGAGCAGGAGGCGGGGGAAGCAGAGAAGTTCTGGTTGATAAACCGTGCGCACACAGGAATTTCATTGACAGAGCCAAGCCATTTTGTTATAATTGCCTCGCTTTTAGAATGAAAGGAGACCGGATGGCAATCACACCTGTACTACATAAAAATTTAAGCCAGAGCGCTAAGGAAAATCTCCGGGTGTATCTGCACAAGCTGCGGGACAGCTGCACTGAGAAGCTGCCGCCCGAGGTGGAGCTGGCAAAAATGCTGTCTGTCAGCAGGGGTACCATCCGCCGGGCTCTGGATGATCTGGAGAAGGAAGGGCTTTTGCTGCGCATCCATGGGCGGGGGACCTTCCTCAATCCCAATGGATTTCAGGTGAAGGCCAATCTGGGAGCCATGCTGGAATTCGGCACGGTGATTCAGCGCAGCGGGTACAAGTCCCGCATGGAGCTTCTGTCGGTGGAGGAGTGCCCGGCGGAGGAAGATACGGCCGGAAAGCTGCAGATTCCGGAGGGGAGCCCTCTGACCCGGGTGGTGCGGATGTACTATGCGGACAGCAGGCCTGCCATATACAGCCTTGCCTTCATCCCACGGGCGGTCTTTGAGGAGCAGCCAACAGAGGAGGATTGGAGGATGCGCACAAACTTTGATCTGCTCCAATCGGAAGCGGGACGGCTGATGGTCAGGGACTGCATTGAAATCTGCGCCGTGACCAGAGAGGCGGCGGAAGAGGAGCTGGACTGCCGTCTTGCGCAGATGCCGGATGCCCTGCTGCGTCTGGAGGCCTGCAGTTATGACCAGGAAAATGTCCCCGCTATATGGGGGGCAGCCTTTTATCGCACGGATTTGGTGCGGTTTCACCTGTTTCGGGAGCGGGAGAGCACCTAAACCCCCTGCATCGGGAGCGGGAGAATCCTTAAATCTATTCCGGAGCGCGGACGAGAGGCGCGCTTCGGAAGGCCGCAGGCGGGCGGCATATTTTTTATATCGCTAAAAAGGTAGAACCTTTAAACCTTTTTAAAAATATCAAAAACAAAGGAGGAAGTTTTATGTTGGAAAAATGGTTTGGCCTGAAACAAAACGGCACGAATGCGCGGACGGAGGTCCTGGCGGGATGTACAACCTTTGCTACAATGGCGTACATCCTCATTGTCCATCCGAATTACATGCGCGCCTCCGGGATGGACGCCACGGGCGTGCTGATTGCGTCGGCACTGGTGTCCGCCGTCATTACGATTTTGATGGGCGTCATGTCAAACTGCCCTATCGCCCTGGCTCCAGGCATTTCATCGGGAGCGGTTATGGCCTATTCTATCGTACAGCCGGGAATCGCCACCTGGCAGGTAGCGATCGGCATGTCCATGATTTCCGCGATTATTTTTCTGCTGCTCAGCATTTTTAATGTGCGGGGAAAGGTTGTGGAGGTGATTCCTAAGAATATCAAGATTGGTATCAGCGCCGGACTGGGGCTGTTTATCATCCGCACGGCCATTGTGAATGCCGGCCTGATGGACGCAGAGTTCCGCAGCTTCGGAGACCTGGGGGATCCGGCAGTCCGCCTGGCGGCCATCAGCATTTTGCTCTGTCTGGTGCTTTATTTCCTGCGCATCCGGGTGAACGGACGGGTTTACAAGATCCGCAGCGCCCTTCTCATCTCCATCATCCTCTCTACCGTGCTGGGAATTTTTATGGGAGTGGTGGCGATTCCGGAATCCATTGTTACCAGCGGGGGATTCAGCTCCCTAAAGAATGTGGCCTTTCAGCTTGATTTTTTCGGGGCGCTGCGGCCTGAGTACCTGGCCTTTGTACTGGCATTTTTTGTCAGCGATTTCTTTGGTACTCTGTCAACAGCCCTGGCGCTGGGCAGCCAGATGGGCGCTCTGGATGAGAACGGAAATTTCCCGGCGATCGGAAGAATCTTCCTGGCGGACGCTATCGGCTCTGTTGTGGGAGCGGCTATGAGCGTGACCGTTGTGACCAGCTACGCGGAGAGCGCCTCAGGAATCGAGTGCGGCGGGAGAACCGGGCTTGCAAATTTCGCGACAGCGGCTCTTTTCATCCTGGCAATCTTTTTTGCACCTGTGTTTTTGATGATTCCCACGGCGGCCACTACGCCGGTTCTCCTGATTATCGGTCTGTCCATGATGCAGGGACTGAAAAACGTAGATTTTGTGCCCGAGGAGTGGATTCCCGTGGGCATTATGCTGATTGCTACCCTGTTTTACGGCATCTCCAAGGGAATCGGCCTGGGAATGATCGCGTACTGTGTGGTGCACTTTGCCTGTCATCTGTTCGATGATGAGCGGGAGAAAGGGCAGCTTCCCTCCTGGTTTATGGTGGTATTTACTGCCCTGACGAGTATCCAATTCTTTGTATAGAGGGAGGACATGCATATGAAAATTGGTACATGGGCCGACACGGGCCGTCTTATGGAGGCGGCCAGAGGCCGGCAGGCATGCGATCTGACGATTGAAAATGTTCAGCTGGTAAATACGATTACCGGCGAAATTTATCCGGCGGCAGTGGACATTTTAGACGGCATTATCGTCCGGGTGCGGACAGAGGAAGATGCGGACCGGGAAGCGGAAGGAAAACGAGAGGAAGGGGGACAGCAAAAAGCGGCCCGAATCATCGATGGGGAGGGAAGATTTCTCGTTCCCGGCCTGATTGATACCCACCTGCACATCGAGAGCACGATGATGACGCCTTCGCATTTTGCGGAGGTTGTGGCTCCCTGGGGAACCACGACCATTGTGGCGGATCCCCATGAGATCGCCAATGTGATGGGAATCGAGGGCGTGCGCTTTATGCTGGAGGACAGCGAAGACTCGCCGGTGCGGCAGTATTTTCTGGCGCCCTCCTGCGTTCCGGCCTCCCCGCAGGTGGAGAGCGCGGGAGCAGAGTTCGGGCCGGAGGAAATCGGGCAGCTTCTAAAGATGCCGCGCATTCTCGGCCTAGGAGAGATTATGAATTACCGGCAGGTATGCGAGGGGCAGCCCCGTATGATGGAGATCATTGAAGAGGGAAAGAAACACGCCGCATTCCTGCAGGGCCATGCGCCCCGGCTTGTGGGGCCGGATTTGGCGGCATACATCCTGGCGGGGCCAGTCAGCGACCATGAGTGCCGCAGCGCCCGGGAGTGCAGGGAGAAAGCGCGGCTGGGAATGCATGTGAATTTAAAGGCCAGCTCCCTGTCCAACCACTTAAAGGAGGCCTTGGAGGGTATTAAGGATCAGCGGTGGAAGGATCGGGTTTCCCTGTGTACGGATGATGTGCATGCGGCTACGGTGCTCGCAGACGGCCATCTGAACCGGGTGGTGCGGATGGCCATCGAGTATGGGGCGGATCCCCTGGATGCCTACCGCTTTGCCACCTACAATGCCGCTCAGGAATACGGCTTTGCCGACCTGGGGGCTGTTGCGCCGGGGTTTGTGGCGGACCTGCAGCTTTTGGACCGGCTGGACGGGGGACGTCCCTTCCTGGTGTTGTCTGCGGGAAGGGAGGTGGCCAGGGAGGGGCACTGCCTGAAGGCGTCCGGCCGATCCCGGAGGCGCCCGGCAAACACGCTGACGCTTCCCGAGCTGCGGGCGGAGGACTTCCGGTTTCCTGTGCCCGAGGGGAAGGACGTGGAAATATTTACCATATACAGCAAACAGCTGGGGCCCTTCAATGGGGGAGGCTATGAAAAACTGCCGGCGGAGGGAGGCTATCTGAAACTGGACGGGGATCCGGATCTAGCGCTTCTGCGGGTGCAAAACCGCTATGGGAACAACAAGGTCTCCATGGCCCCCATCCGGAACTTTGGAATCACAAAGGGGGCGGTGGCCTCCACGGTGGCCCATGACTGCCACAACCTTCTCACTATCTACCGCAGCCCGGAGGATGCGCGGATTGCGGCGGAAGCCTTGAGACAGTGCGGCGGCGGGATTGCGGCAGCGGCGGGCGGGGAGCTCATTGCCCTCCTTCCCCTTCCCGTAGGCGGCCTGATGTCGGACGCCCCTGTGGCGGAGCTGGCCCAGGCCATACGCCGCACCGAGCAGGCGGTGGGAGAGCTGTGCAGCGGCAGTTCCCTCCTCAAAATGGCTACCTTTGCCCTGTCCGCTCTTCCAGGGGCAATTTTGACGGATCAGGGAATTATCTGGGACTGCGCGGAGACATTTACACCCTTGTTTCGGAGCGGGAAAAATAAATGACAGATAGATAATGGTTCAGGACGGCGCATGCTTTTAAGAGTGTGCGCCGTCCTGAATTATTACCATCCGTGTACAATATCTTAAGAAAAAATTTCATTGCTTTTGCGCCGTCCGCATGGTATCTTATAGGAAGAATAACTGTATTAATGCAATTAGTACACAGAAGGGGGAAAGGCAGATGATCGTGCTGGATTACAGGGACCGAAGGCCGCTGTATGAACAGGTGACGGAGCGGTTCAAAGAGCTGATTGTTCGGGAGATATTGTCCCAGGACGTTCAGCTCCCCTCAGTGAGGAGTCTTGCGTCCGAGCTGTCCATTAATCCCAATACCATCCAGCGGGCCTACGCGGAGCTGGAGCGCCAGGGCTATATCTATTCCGTCAAGGGGAAGGGAAGCTTTGTGGCTGAGAAGGACCGGATTCATCTCCAGGCCGTCGGGGAATGGTGGGAGCAATTTGAGGATACCGCTGCCCAGGGGCTGGACATGGGAATTGAACAAGAGGAGATGACGGAGCGGATCGGACGGCTTGCGAGAGAGCGCGGGCGGAAAACGGCATCGGACCCGGCGCGAAAGGCAGGACCGGAGCAGGCCCGGGAGACGGTGCCGGACGGGCAGAAGGAAGGGGGAGAGAGCCATGATTGAAGCGGTAAATCTTACAAAACGGTTTGATGATATCACGGCCGTGGACCATATAAACGCAGAGATAAAGGAGGGAAGCGTCTTCGGCCTTATCGGGACAAATGGGGCGGGAAAATCCACATTTCTGCGGCTGGCAAGCGGAATTTTAAAACCGGATGAGGGAAGCCTCACCATCGACGGCCAGGAGGTGTTCGAGAGCCTCGAGGCCAAGAGAAAGTTCTTCTATATTTCCGACGACCAGTATTTTTTCAGCAATTCCACGCCGGGGGAGATGGCGGCGTATTACGGGAAAATCTATGAGCGCTTTGACAGGGAACGGTTTCACAAGCTGATGGGAAATTTTGGCTTGGACGAGAAGCGGAAGATTCGGACTTTTTCCAAAGGAATGAAAAAGCAGGTTTCCGTAATCTGCGGCGTGTGCGCGGGAACGGAATATCTGTTCTGCGACGAGACCTTTGACGGGCTGGATCCGGTGATGCGCCAGGCGGTGAAGAGCATTTTTGCGGAGGATATGGAGGATCGGAATTTAACGCCCATCATCGCCTCCCACAACCTGCGGGAGCTGGAGGATATCTGCGATCACGTGGGGTT
>CALWBS010000031.1 GCA_944376135.1 uncultured Enterocloster sp. | reverse complement strand
CATGCCGGGGTGGGGCTCCGCGGTGCGGATACAGGCCACCAGCTTGGCAAAGGTGTCATCATCGATTCCATTGTCAAATGCATCCGGGTCAATGTCGTCCGCCCGGCGAATGCGGGGAACGCTGATGGTGTGGGGGCCCACGCCGAATACGGCTTCCAGATGCTCCGCATGCATGAGCAGGCCCGCAAACTCATAGCGGTAAAGCTCCAGGCCGAAAAGCACGCCGATGCCCACATCATCAATTCCTCCGGTCTGGGCCCGGCCATGGCCTCCGTGTGGTAGTCATAATCGCTCTTGGGGCCCGTGGGATGCATCTTCTTGTAGCTCTCCTTGTGGTAGGTCTCCTGGAACAGGATGTAAGTGCCGATCCCCGCATCCCGCAGCTTCCGGTAATTCTCCACCGTGGTAGCCGCGATGTTTACATTCACCCGGCGGATCGCCCCGTTTTTGTGCTTGATATTGTAGATCGTGTCAATGGACTCCAGCACATACTCGATGGGATTGTTCACCGGGTCCTCGCCAGTCTCCAGAGCCAGGCGCTTGTGTCCCATATCCTGGAGGGCGATAACCTCCCGCCGGATTTCCTCCTGGGTCAGCCTCTTTCTGGGGATATGCTTATTCTTGGCATGGTAGGGACAGTATACACACCCGTTGATGCAGTAGTTTGACAGATAGAGGGGCGCGAAGAGCACGATGCGGTTGCCGTAGAAATCCTTTTTGATCTGCTCCGCCAGGGCAAAAATTTCCTGGTTTTTGTCCTCCAGGGTACAGTCCAGAAGCACCATGGCCTCCCGATGGCTTAACCCTTTCCGCTCCCTGGCCTTTGCCAGGATCTCATCAATCAGGGCGCGGTTCTCCCGGTTGGCCTGACCGTAAGCCAGGGTCTCTTCGATTTCCTCATGGCTGATAAATTCTTCCGCATGGGATGATTTTGGATCGTATTTCATTTTTCTCTCTCCTTTTCTTCGGGTCAGGGCCCGGACCGGGCGCTTTCCCATTAGATATTTACATGCGGCGCTTACACACCGCCTGCTTTCGAATATAAGGCCTTTGCTGAAACGCCCGGCAGACGCCCCAGCTTTCCGGACAGCGCGTTGATCGCATCCTGGGGCGCGTCGATTACAATGCTGATGATATTGACATTTTTCTTCTCATAGGGCAGCCCCATTCTCCCGATAATGTATTCTCCATACTGATGAAGAAGGGCGTTCACCCCGTCCACTGAGGTTCTGTCCTCCACGATAATCCCAATTACCGCTATCCTTGTATCCACGCTGTTCACTCCTTCACATGACAAAAAGGCACGCCGAAAAGACGTGCCAGTATATCCCGCAGTTCGCAGTTTGTTTCTGTTGTGCCGTCTTTTCCTTCAGAACTACCTCTTCGGATCAGTCGCTGTTTTTTCTATCTTACTATAAACCCGGCGGCCTGTCAATTCCCGCACCCGCGCAAAATGCTTTCTATACGGCACTTTCTATACGGCATAAAGGGGCTGCCTTCCCCTACCGCCTCTGCGACAGCACCAGCCCCACCAGCGTAAGCCCCATCCCCAGAAGGGACAGAAGCGTCACCGGCTCTCCCAGGATCAGCGCGGAAAATACAACCGTAATTACAGGAACCAGATAAATGTACACGCTGGCCCGCACCGCCCCCAGGGAATGCATGGCATAGTTCCAGGAAACGAAGCAGGCGGCGGACGCTCCGATTCCCAGATACACCATGTTAAACAGGTTTAGCGGATCCGCAAACCGAGATAAATCCAGCCGGAATCCAAAAAGAAAAAGAGCGGGAATCATAAAGAGGATTCCGTAGAAAAATGTATGCCGGGTGGAGGCAATGAGAGAATAGCCGAAATCTCCCATCTTCTTTGACAGCACGGAATAACACCCCCATACCATCGCGGCGCCCAGGGCCAGCACGTCCCCCAGGGGATTTAACTGCATTTGCGCGCCGTTAAAGCTGATCAGCCCGATTCCGGCCATAGCTGCCAGAAAGCCCAGGAGGAAGCCGGCTCCCAGCTTTTCCTCTGAGCGCATAAACAGCCAGAACAGAAAGGCCGTAAAAAAAGGAGCGGTCGCCACGATCACGCTTACATTGGAGGCCATGGTATAGGTCAGGGCAATATTTTCCATCAGATAATACAGGCAGATACCGCACAGCCCAGCTCCGATGAAAGTGAGCTCCCGCTTGCCGCCCGCTTCCTTGATGGGCCGGCGGTCCACGGCCAAAAGTGCCAGATATCCGATGACAAAGCGGAAAAATAAAATCTCCACCGGCGCAAAATCCTCCAATAGCACTTTCGTGGAAATAAATGTGGTTCCCCAGATTAAAATAGTAAACAGAGCCGCAAGATGGCCTGCTGCAGCATTTTGCTTCATACCTTTTGTTCCTCTCCTATGATTCAACGTGCCGTCTTGAACGATCACGATTAGATTTGCTTATATGTATTGCATTTTTTATTAATTTTATCTATAATAATTTCGTGACTTTTATCACATAAAAAAGCATATTTCTGTGGTATGCTATAGACAACGATAAAGTTCAGGAGGATATTGGTTATGGCACTTACACATTTGAAAAAAAGCGATTTTGATCAGGCAGTGAATGCCGGTGATGATCTTGTTGTAGTTGATTTCTTCGCAACCTGGTGCGGTCCCTGCAAGATGCTGGCCCCCGCAGTGGAGCAGGCGGCTGACAAGCACCCCGAGATACATTTTTACAAGGTGGACATTGACGAGGAGCCCGATCTGGCATCCCGCTTCCAGATCATGAGCGTTCCCACCCTGCTCTACATGCGGAGAGGCCAGGTGGTGTCAAAGAGCATCGGCCTGATCTCCCCGGCGGAGCTGGAGGCCAATCTGGCAAAAGCATAAGACAGAGCCCTGTGCAGAATGATTTTCCGCCGGAAAATCTCCCGCCTGCACAGGGCTTTTTCATACAATGCCGTCTCACACCAGTCCCCCATTTTCTTTCAGCCACTGCCTTCGTTCCCGGTAATCCGGCAGAATCCGCTCCACCTGGGCCCAAAACCTGGGCGAGTGGTTCATCTCTATCCGGTGGGCCAGCTCGTGAACCACCACATAGTCCAGAATAGCCGGCGGCATCAGGATGAGCTTCCAGTGGAAGTTCAGATTCCCCTGGGCGCTGCAGCTTCCCCAGCGGGTCTTTGCCGCTTTGATGGCAATGCGCCCGTAATCCACCCCCATCTTCTCCGCAAAATACGCGGTCCGCTCGGCAATTCGCCGTCTGGCTTCTTTCCGGTACTGGACCTCCAGGGCCGGATTCCGCTCATAATCCCGGGGCGGGCGCTCTGCCTTTTGGCTGCGGATGCGTTCTGCCTCAAACCATTTCTGCACAATCCACGCCTGCCGCTCCTTCACAAAGTCCATCACGGCCTGATTGGAAAGTTCCTTGGGCGCCCGAAGGAGCACACGGCCGTCGGCCCGTACCTCAAGCCCCAGCGTACGCCGGCGGGAATATACAACCTCCACCCGAATGGTTCCTTCCTTCTCCCCCTGCCGCCATCCGATTTCCACATTCCGAATCATAGAGCCTGCCTACAGCACGTCGGAAAAATGAGGACGGAGCCGCTTAAACATCCCCAGCCCCACAGCCAGGACAATCAGCGTGACCGCCCAGAAATACACGGTCAGGGTGGGGCGTTCCCAGAACCAATGGCCTGTAAGCATGCTGTCCCGATATCCGGCCACTATATAGTAAAAGGGATTCAGCTTAAAAAAGATTCCAATCCACGGCGCCCGCCCCGTAAACATGGACTCATCATACATGATAGGGGTCATCCAGATGCCGAACTGGAGGCAGATCGCCACAATCTGCGCCATATCTTTAAAAAACACATTTACCGAGCTGGTAAAAAATCCAATGCCCAGGGCCAGCATGGAGGCCGCAAAGCTGTAATAAAAAATCTGTATCCAGGTAGGCCGTATCTCCATCCCCGTTATCAGGTAGAGTCCCAGCATAATCAGCACAAAAAAGCCATGCACCATCAGGCAGGAAATCAGCTTGATGAGGGGCAGCACCTCCACCTGGAAAACCACCTTCTTCACCAGATAATTGTACTCCTGGAGACAGTTTGTGACCGCATTCAGTGCCTCACTGTAGAAAAACCAGGGCACAATGCCGGGAACCAGCCAGACTACGTAGGAGGCACCCGGAACCGGCGGAGCGGAGCGAAAACCGCTCTCCCCAAAAACAAACGCATAAATTGCCACCGTGACCACAGGCTGTATAAACATCCAGACCACGCCGAAGTAGGAACCCACAAAACGCTTGCGGAAATCCGCCTTTCCCAGATCCAGTATGAGCTTTCGCTTTTTGAAAATCTCTTTTCCCAGTGTGACCACATAATTCATGGCTCTTGCTTTCCTTTCTAAAACTTGAACGTCTCCTGGAATCCGCCCCATTTCTTGTCTTTCTCGGAGATAATGAGCTCCATCCCCTCCGGAATCGGCCAGTCAATGCCAATCTCGGGATCGCTCCACAGAAGACCGCCCTCATCCCCCGGATGGTAAAAGTCCGTGCACTTGTACGCAAACTCCGCCTCATCGGACAGCACTAAAAATCCGTGGGCAAAGCCCTCCGGAATGTAAAACTGCTTTTTATTTTCCGCTGAGAGGCGCA
>CALWBS010000030.1 GCA_944376135.1 uncultured Enterocloster sp. | reverse complement strand
TCAATGAAAAAGAAACGATTTGTGATCAGCATGAATCCGGAAGAGTTTTTGGAACAGGTTTTGAGTTTTTAAAAAGACGATTTTTTGAAAAGAAAGAAGGAAAAAGATTCATGCGTACGTCGTGATTTCAGCATTTTTAATCTTTCCTTTTATGTCGTTCATTTGATATACTTGTATTTCTACTTCTTGTGAGTCTATAAACTTACTGCTAATACCAAGATTGTACTCGCTCTCCCCACTGTGCTGAGAATAATAACACGCAACAATGGTTTCCGGTATCTCTGATTCAGAAGACTCCATATATAAAAGACTAGCTTCACCAGTAATATTTCCCGTTGACGTTGACGTAGCTGCGCCATCAGTCAAGTAAAAAGTCAGGTAATCAAGCCATGTTCCTACTTTAGGTGATATATTCACCGTAACTATATAGCGAGTCGCATTGTAATCTAGCTGGTTACCGCTGCCTACAAGCAGTACCATTTTAAACCAAGTATCCGTATCCTCCACTTCTATTTGGGTCAGATCTACCGTACCACTTCGGTCGATCTTTTGATTTACCTCTCGGATGTATTCGTCCTTATTCTCAAAATACTCCAACACCACATTGCTGTCACTGTCAATCTCGACGTTATCATCTGGGGCAGATTCGTACAGCCCCCTCAGCACCGTTTTCCACGGCATTTTCTTCAGCTCTTCCTGTGTACAATTCCTTAAATCCAGATACACATTCTCTTCCTTAATCTGAGGAAGCAGCGAATTCGGAGCAATCCCCAGCTGCGCGTCGGAAGGCGTAGCTGTTTCAACGCTGCCGGTTATGCCTGTCTGTCCCGAGAGATCTTCCGGTATGTCTTCAGGCTCCTTTTCCGAGGGCACGTTGGAACCGCTTGCCGTCTTCACCGGGTCTTTTTCCGACTGTTCCGGCTGATCGTCCGCTTCCTCCAGATCTTGTTCCAACTGGCTGTCCGCTTCCTCCTCTTCCTCCGTATCTTGTTCCAGCTGGCTGCCTGCTTCCTCCTCTCCCTCCGGATCCTGTTTCGGCTGGCTGTCCGCTTCCCCGCCGTCCTCTAGATCTTCAGGCTCTAGATCTTCAGGCATCTCTTCCGAGAGTACGTTGGAACCGCTTGCCGTCCTCACCCGGCTTGCCGGCGTCTGTTCCTGCCTGCTGCCTGATTTTGAATCTGTGTCTGAAACCGAGGCATGCGCCGCCATACCCGGCTGAAGCAGGCATGACAGCATGAGAACCAGCGCCAGAAACTTAGCCAGTCCCCTTCCGTATCTTTTCATGTCCCTTTCCTCCTTTTCTCGTTCTGAATCCGCTCCTTTTTATAAAATTGTAACATACATATATATACATTTCTATAATCAAGCAGTTTCTCATTCAGTTTCAGCACACCGCCGCACGAAAAAGTGTTTTCAAAGAAATAAAACAAAATGCCATAGACAATCCGTTTTTTCTGACTGTCCATGGCATTTTTAATCCGTAAATTTCTTCTACAAAATCACCTTCACCGGGCACTTGGCTGCGCACTTGCCGCAGTTCGTGCACTTCTCGTAGTCGATGACCGCCAAGTTATTGTCCATGTGGATGGCGTCAAACTCGCACTGCTTGGTGCACAGCGTACAGCCAATGCATCCTGCGGAGCAGACCGCCTTCACATCCTTGCCCTTGGCGTGGTTGGAGCACTGTACCCGGTGCTTGGACTCATAGGGCACAAGCTCGATCAGGCTGTTGGGACATGCGGCCACGCACTTGCCGCAGGCCACGCACTTCTCCTCGTCCACCACAGCCACCCCGTCCTCTACATGGATGGCATCAAAGGCACAGGCCTTCACGCAGGAGCCCAGGCCCATGCAGCCCACGCTGCAGGCCTTGGCACCGGAGCCGGGAACCACTGTGGCCATCCGGCAGTCCTCAATGCCGCTGTATGTATACTGCACCTTGGCGCTCTCGCAATTTCCTTTGCAGCGCACAAAGGCAACCTTCTTCTGGCCGGCCTCCGCCGTTACGCCCATGATGGCGGCAATCTTCTCCCCCACCGGGGCACCGCCCACCGGGCAGGCATTGGCAGGAGCCTGTCCCGCCGCAATAGCCTTTGCCAACGCGTCACAGCCCGCGAATCCGCAGCCGCCGCAGTTGTTGCCAGGGAGCTCATCCCGGATGGCCTGCTCCTTCTCATCTACTTCCACCTTGAACTTCTCGCCGAAAAGGCCAAGGCCGATTCCTACAATAATACCTGTGGCAGCTATGACAACAGCCGCTATAATAATCGCCGTAACATTCATTTTCGTCTCCTCCTTCTACGGTAAATCTTTCACAGTAATCCGGAAAATCCGAAAAATGCGATTGCCATTAATCCCGCGGTTACAAGCACGATGGGGGAGCCCTGGAAGCTGTAAGGGATGTCGTTTCCCTCAATCCGCTCCCGGATGCCGGCCAGCAGGATGATGGAGATGGTATATCCCACGGAGGTGCCCACGCCGTTTACCACGCTCTGGGCGAATCCGTACCCGTTCTGCACATTGGTTAATGCCACGCCCAGCACCGCGCAGTTGGTGGTGATCAGGGGCAGGTACACACCCAAAGCGTTGTATAAGGACACCATGCACTTGTGGAGGAACATCTCCACGATCTGCACCAGGGCCGCGATAACCAGAATAAAAACAATGGTCTTCAGATAATCAAGCCCCAGGGGAAACAGGACAAAATCATAAATCAGGCTGGCCACAATGGAGGCGATGGTGATAACGAAGATAACCGCGCCGCCCATGCCGGCCGCTGTCTCCACCTTCTTGGAAACACCCACGAAGGAGCAGATGCCAAGGAACTGACTGAGTACCACGTTGCTCACAAGAGCGGAGCTTATGGCGATAACAAGTAACTCTTTCATCTAATTCTCCCTCCTATTTCGTTTCTTCCGCTCCATGGCTCGGGCAGCTTAAGCAGTCGCCGTTGCAGGCAGTGGAGTTCTTTTTCTTCTTCACAGAGCCGTTGGTGGCGCTTGGCGCCTTCAGTTTGTTCTGGAGAGCCGTCAGGATGGAGAGTATAAAGAACGCGCCGGGAGCCAGGATGAAGATAGAGATGGGCTCATAGCCTGCGGGCGTAACCTTTATGCCGAAAATCGTTCCGGCTCCCAGGATCTCACGCAGGGATCCGATGCACACCAGGGCGACCGTGAATCCAAGGCCCATGCCGATGCCGTCCATGGCGGAGAGCAGGGGGCCGTTCTTCATAGCGTACGCCTCCGCGCGTCCCAAAATGATACAGTTCACAACGATCAGGGGAATGTAAATACCCAGAGCGCTGTACAGGGAGGGGGTGAATCCCTCCATCAGCATATCCACCACAGTTACCAGGGAGGCAACCACCACAATCTCACCGGGAAGGCGCACGCCCTCGGGAATCACATTGCGCAGGGCCGCAATCAGCACATTTGCCGCCACAAGAACCGCCGTAGTGGAAAGTCCCATGCCCACGCCGTTGGTGGCTGAGGTTGTAACCGCCAGAGTGGGGCAGAGACCCAGCATCTGGACAAAGATGGGATTTTCTTTCCAGATGCCATTATAAACCCGTTCCAAATATTTATTCATCTCTTCCGCCTCCTACTGTGTAATGCAGTTCTGCACAAAATAAACCGCTACGTTTGCCGCGCCTGTCACCGCGCTTGAGGTAAAGGTCGCGCCGCTGATAGCCTGGATCTGATTGTCCGCTGAGGGCGCTGTTTTTGTCACCTCAAAAATATCTGCGGTCTTGCCCGCAAACTGATCCTTGAACTCCGGCTCGTCCGCCTTCATGCCCAGACCGGGGGTCTCCGCCAGGGTAAGGAAACCGATGCCAGTAAGAGTCCCTTCCTTGGTAATGCCCACGGAAATCTGGACCGTTCCGTTATAGCCGTCATTGGAGGTGGCGTTAATCAGATATCCGATCACATTGCCGCTTGCGTCCAGGGCCTCCTGGGCAGCGTCCACGCTCACATTTCCAAAATCCTGTCCGGCCAGGGCCTCAGGCGCTGCCTCCACAGCGGCCGTCAGTTCGTCCGTAGTCTCAAAGCTTGCCGCGTCCGGATATACCTCCTGGTACGTGGCGGTAGCGGAGGCGAGCTGGGCCTGGGCAATAGGCTCCAGGGTAATCTCGTGAACCGCCCCCAGGCAGAAGCCCGCAATCAGCGTAATGATAAACAGAAGAAACGCGTCCCGAATAATCCCTTTATTCATGCCTTCTTCCCCTCCTTTCCAAATGCCGTGGGAAGGGTGACCTTCTCAATCATGGGCACGAGCAGATTGCTCAGGATGATGGCGTAGGACACACCCTCCGGGGATGCGCCCCAAAGGCGGAAAATTCCAGTCAGCACGCCCAGGACGACGCCGTAGACCACCTGGCCCTTCGGCGTAATGGGGCTGGTGACGTAATCCGTAGCCATAAAGAATGCTCCGAAGATCAAACCGCCCGCAAACACCTGGCACAGCGTGTAGTTGATGTCAAAACCGCCGAACAGGAAAACAAACACCGCCGTGGTTCCAATATAGATCAGGGGAATCCGGGGGCTTATCACCTTTCTCGCGATCATGTAGATGCCGCCGATGATAAGGGCAATGGCGGAAACCTCACCGATGGTTCCGGGAATCTGTCCCGTAATCAGCGCTGCCAGATCCGCTGTGCCGCCCGCCCGCATGGATGCCAAGGGGGTCGCTCCGGAAACACTGTCAAAGCCAATGGCCGGAGAGGAAAAATCGTTCATAAACAGCGCCAGGGAGATGAGCAGGAAGCACCTGGCCGCCAAAGCCGGGTTCATAAAATTCTGTCCCAGGCCGCCGTAGAGCTGCTTCACCACGATGATGGCAAAGATTCCGCCAAGCGCCGGAATCCACAGCGGAATTTCCGGAGGCATATTTAGCGCCAGGATCATGCCGGTCACCACGGCGCTCATGTCCGCGATGGTGATGGGCTTATTCATAAACTTTTCGTATACATATTCGCTGGCCACACAGGCCGCAACCGTGACAATCATCACCAGCAGTGCGTGGAAGCCGAAGTGGAACACGCCGAAGGCTGCCGCCGGAATCATGGCAATCACCACGTCCAGCATCAGGTTCTGGGTGGTAACACTGCTTCTCACATGCGGGGATGAAGATACATTTAATAATTTATTCATGTCGTTGGTCCCCTCCTACCCTTTCTTCCTGCGGTTCGCCGCAACTGTCTTGCGCATTTCCTTAAAGGCCTGGGTCAATGGCCGCCTGGCCGGACATATGTAGGTGCAGCTTCCGCACTCCATGCACTCCATGCCGTTTATCTTTTCAAAGGTCTCGCAGTCGCCGTTTAATGCCGCGCGCATCATCATCACCGGGACAATGTGGCTGGGACATACGCTGACGCACCTGCCGCAGCGGATGCAGGCTGTGGGCTCCATGGACGACACTTGATCTTTGGTAAAGCAGGTCAGGGCCGAGGAAGTCTTGCTCACCGGGATATCCAGGCTGAACATGGCCTGTCCCATCATGGGGCCTCCGGAAATGATCTTCTCCGGCTCGGTCTTAAAGCCGCCCGCAGCCTCCACAAGCTCCTGGTAGTTGGTCCCCAGCTTCACATTGAAATTTTTCGGATCTGTCACCGCGTCGCCGGTGACTGTGATGATCTTGCGCATCAGGGGCGTGGACTTGCACACCGCCATGTAAATGGAAATCACCGTATCCACGTTGTCCACGATGCAGCCCGCGTCCGCCGGCAGCATGGAGGAGTTCACCTTCCGCCCGGTGACCGCATAGATGATCGAGCGCTCACCGCCCTGGGGATACTTGGTGAGAAGAGGACAAACGCTGATTTTGGGCTCGTCCTTTACGAGCTCTGTAAGCTTTGCAATGGCCTCCGGCTTATTGTTCTCAATGGCGATCACGCCCTTGGCGTTGTCAAAAAGCTGAAGGATTACCTTTAATCCGCCTACAATCTTCTCAGGCTCCTCGATCATCATGCGGTAATCGCTGGTGAGGTAGGGCTCGCACTCCGCCCCGTTTACTAGGATGTAGTCGATTGCGTTGTCATCCTTCGGCGTCAGCTTTACGTGGGTGGGGAAGCCTGCGCCGCCCAGTCCCACAATGCCTGCTTCCTTGATGATGCTGCGGATCTCCTCTTTGGACAGCTTTGAAGGATCCCGATCCTCGCCAATCCCTTCCACTGTCCGGTACTCTCCGTCGTTTTCCACGACAATGGAGGTTACCATGGCGCCGTTCGCCACACGCCTTGGCTCGATGGCCGTGACCTTGCCGGCCACGGAGCAGATTACATTCGCAGAAATAAATCCGCCCGCCTCTCCGATCTTCTGGCCGGCCAGCACCGTATCTCCCACTGCCACAAGTGGTTTTGCCGGAGCGCCGATGTGCTGTGACGTGGGATATACCAGGTCCCCTTTGGGAAGAAGGACCTGCACCGGTTTGTTCTCTGACAGCTCTTTCCCCTCATAAGGATGGACGCCGCCCTTAAAAGTCGCCAAGCCCATGGATTCTTACCCTCTTTCTTAGTATTTGTTATTTCAGCTTCTGCGCAGCCCGGGGGTTCAAAGTTTCTCCCGCCTGACTGGGAAGCCTGCTCCGAAATTAAGTATAACATAATTTAATCTTGTATACAATATAAACAATCATCGTTAAATAATTAATTTATTCGTTAATTTCGAGACAATACAGACAATTTCCCCTTGCCTGTTCAGCATAATTTCACAGCGCGGCCGGTTCCGGCAAAAAACCGGAGTCCGGCCGCGCATGGCTCTTCCTCTACCGTATGAAATTTGTCCGTTCCCGCTTCTCAGGCTCCGCCAGACAGACGCCGGCTGCCTTCCCCGCCTCGATGCAGCGCAGCAGCCATGCCATATTCCGGCCCAGCGTGCGCATAATCTGCATTCCCTCGGCATCCTGGCGAACCTCCTCCGGGCTGTTGCCGTGAACCATGTTCCAGTACTGGGAGGACACCACCGGCATCTCATTGATCATAAAATATTTGTTGAGCTGGTCCAGGGTCGCGGTCGTTCCCGCACGCCTGGCCGACACCACCGCGGCTCCCGGCTTGTGGGCCGCATACTTGCCGCCGGAATAGAAAAACCGGTCCATAAAGGAGGTAACTGCGCCGCTTGCCGACGCGTAGTGAACAGGAGATCCGATAATCAGCCCATCCGCCTCCTTCATCTTCTCCACTGCCGCGTTCACGCCGTCATCCCCGAATACGCATTTCCCCGCCTTGGAGCAGCCCCCGCAGCCAATGCAGCCGCGGATGCTTCCCGTTCCCACGTGGAAAATTTCCGTCTCAATCCCCTCACGATTCAGGGCGTCCGCCGCCTCCTTCAGAGCCGTGTAGGTACAGCCCTCCTTGTGGGGGCTTCCGTTAATCAGCAATACTTTCATTTTTCTTCTCCTCCTTTTTACATGTATCCGCGCGCTTTCCGTTCCGACCGTTATCACATGCGCTCCGGCGCTTCAAAACCCAAGAGATCAATGCATGCCTCCAGAACACGCCGAGTCAGAATAATAAGACCGATATAACTCTCCTTCCGTGCCGCATCCTCCTCGGCCAGAATCTTTGTCTCGTGGTAGAAGCTGTTGCATGCATTCGCCAGCTCATACACGTACTGACAGATCTTATGGGGAGCCGTCTCGGCAAATGCGGTCTGTACCGCCTCATTGAATCTGGCGAGCTGCAGCATCAGCCCTTTCTCCGTACTTCCCGCAGGTGCCAAAATTGTCTTCTCCTCCTCTGCGTTTCCGCCCTGCTCCCCGTACTTTGCGAGGATGGACTTGATGCGCACAATGGTATAGAGAATGTAGGGCCCTGTATTTCCCTCAAAGGAAATAAACCGGTCCACATCGAAGACATAGTCCTTGGAAGCCTGGTTGGAGAGATCCCCGTACTTGAGAGCGGCCAGCCCCACCTTCTTGGCGGTCTCTTCGGCCTCCTTAAGGGCCATAGTGCGGTTTTCCATGATCCGGGCCAAAACCGCCTGATCGATGTCCTTTATCAGCGTCTCCAGGCGCATGACGCCGCCCTCTCTGGTCTTGAAGGGCTTTCCGTCCTTTCCGTTCATTGTACCGAATCCCAGGAAAATCATGGGGGTGTCTTCCCTGACAATTCCCGCCCGCTTCGCAACCCGGAACACCTGCTCAAAGTGCATTCCCTGCCGCTTATCCACCACATAGATATAGCGATCCGGTTTAAAATCCTGCTCCCGCTCCACAATCGTGGCCAAATCCGAGGTGGCATAGAGGGACGCGCCGTCCGATTTGCGGATCAGGCAGGGCGGAATCTCCTTAGTATCCGTCTCCTTTGCCACGTCCACCACCAGGGCTCCCTGGCTCTCATAGGCCAGGCCCTTGTCGATAAGCATCTGAATCATGTCCTCAATATAGGGCTCCGCGTCGCTCTCCCCTTTCCACAGGTCAAACTCCACATTCAAATTGGCATAATTCTTCTTGAGATCCGCCACGGATATATTCATAATATGCCGCCAGATGGCCCGATAGGGGGCATACCCCTTCTGAAGCTTGAGGGTGGCAGCATGGGCCCTCTCCAGAAATGCGGGGTCTGCTTTTGACTTGGCGCTGGCTGCCGGATAGATCTCCTCCAGCTCCCCGATGGTGAAGGGCGCTTCCTCTGGGTACTCCCCCTGATAGTCCTCATCAAAATATACCAAATCCGGCTGCCGGTCCCGAAGCTCCTCAATAATCAGCCCCATCTGAAGGCCCCAGTCCCCCAGATGCACATCCCCGATCACATGATGCCCCAGGAAACGGCCCATCCGCTTGATGCTCTCTCCGATAATCGCCGCCCGCAGATGGCCCACGTGCAGGGGTTTTGCCACATTGGCCCCGCCGTAATCCACGATGATAGTCTCCGGCTTTTCGGCATCCTCCGATCCCAGCTTTTCCTCGGCTCTCATGCCGTTCATATAGCCCGCCAGAAATTCCGGGGACAGCTTCAGATTAATGAAACCCGGCATAAGGGCCTGGGCCTCAGAGAAAATCGCTTTCTCCCCCTGGATGTCCAGTTTTCCCGCCACCTCTGCGGCAATGTCAATGGGTTTCTTTTTGTACGCCTTAGCCGCAGCCATCGCCCCGTTGCACTGGTACTCGCAAAGATCCGGCCGGTTGGAGAGAACCACCTTTGCGTACTTCTCCTCATAGCCGCAGTCCGCAAAAGCCGCCCGCAGCTCCTCTTCCATATAGTCTAAAATCTTTTTCACAGTCCTGATCTCCTCAAACGTTTTGATAACAAAAGTGCCCCGGCATATGCCGGAGCAGTCCTTCGACTATCCGCGCCGCTTCTCCTGCACGGACCCATCCGCTTATACCCTGGAAAGGTACTCGCCGGTTCTTGTGTCGATCTTAATCTTGTCCCCGATTTCCACAAAAAGGGGAACATTCACCGTAGCGCCTGTCTCCACTGTAGCGGGCTTGCTGGCGCCGGTAGCGGTGTCGCCCTTGAATCCGGGCTCTGTCTCTGTCACCTCAAGCTCTACAAAGAGCGGGGGTTCCACGGAAAATACGCTGCCGTTGTAGGAACAAACCTTGCAGACTTCGTTCTCCTTTACAAACTTCAGCGCATCGCCAATAATGTCGCTGCTGATGGCCAGCTGCTCGTAGTTGTCCATATTCATAAAATTATACAGATCGCCGTCCGCGTACAGATACTGCATGTCCACCCGGTCAATTCTGGCCTGGGGGAACTTCTCCGTAGGACGGAAGGTGCGCTCAACCACGCCGCCGTTGATCACATTCTTCAGCTTGGTGCGCACGAACGCAGCGCCCTTTCCCGGCTTCACATGCTGGAACTCCATGACCTGGACCACCTGTCCGTCAATCTCCAGGGTTACGCCATTTCTAAAATCGCCTGCTGATATCATAAAGATATTCCTCCTTCAGTTCGTTCAGGACGCCCGGCAAAGCGCCTGCGTAAGTCTTTTCGTAACTGTTATTTTATACTATGTGAACATGTTTTTCAAGCTCTTTTTTCGAGCCGGCCAAGCAGCCGCACAATCTCCCTGCAGATCTCCTCCGCGCTCTTTTCGTCCGTAGCCACTGTGATATCCGCCGCAGCCTCGTAAAATGGCCGGCGTTTTTCCACAAGCTGACGGATAAATTCCACATTCATATTGCCATTTAAAATGGGTCTCTCATCGCTGTCCTTCACCCGCTCATAGATGGTCTCGGGCTCTGCGGTGAGAAGAACCACCCTGCCGCCGGCTTTCATATAGGCTGCATTCTCCGGCCGCAGGACCACCCCGCCTCCGCAGGAGACCACCAGCTTTTCTTCATTTCCCAGCTCGATCAGGGTATTGCTCTCCAGATTTCGGAAATAGGTCTCTCCATATTTCGCAAAAATATCGGAGATCGTCATTCCCTGTTTCTCCTCAATCAGCTTGTCCATCTCCACCCGCTTATAGCCCAGCAGATCTTTTAAGCCTTTTGCCACCGTGCTTTTCCCCACGCCCATAAAACCGATCAAAAATATATTCTGCCGCTCCATCTCTCACTCCTTAAAGAACCGTTCCCGCACTTCCTCCACCGGCATATCCATACCCGTGTACAGGCGGAATGCAGACACTCCCTGCCACAAGAGCATGCCTTTTCCGGTCACGCAGGTGCAGCCCGCCTGCGCAGCCTCCCGCAGAAGGCGGGTCTTGGCAGGATTGTAGACTACATCCGCCACCACCAAATCCGGGCGGAACAGCCCTGTGTCCTTCACCACGCTCTCTCCGTCCATGGGCTTCATGCCCACCATGGTGGCATTGACAAAAATATCGCTGGCGCCGACGGCCTCCCCCAGCGCCGCTTCATCGTCGATGTCGCAGACCTGGACAAGGCAGTCCGGCACCTCCTTTTTGATGCGCTCGGCCGTTTCAAGGGTCCGCGCAAAAAAAGCGTCCTTTCTGTTAAAAATCCGTATCTCCCGGGCTCCGTCCAGGGCGCACTGCACCTGAATCGCGGTTGCCGCGCCTCCGCCGCCTGCCACGGTGATGCATTTTCCCCGAACCGGCACGCCGTGTTCCGCAAGGTTGCGGACAAAGCCCTCGCCGTCCGTATTATAGCCGGTGAGCACACCCCCGTCATTCACAATAGTGTTTACCGCCCCCATGAGGCGGGCCGCCGGGGAAAGGCGGTCCATATACCGCACCGCTTCATTTTTGCAGGGCATGGTCACATTCATCCCCCGCATCCTGAAAGTGCGCATGGCCTTTATGGCATCCCCGGTGTCCTCCTTTTTCACATCAAACGCCACATACACGTAATCCAGCCCCAGACGGGCAAAGCTGTAGTTGTACATCGCCGGGGAACCGGAATGCTCCACCGGAGAACCGATCAGGGCCAAGAGCCCTGTGTGTCCCGTTATCCTCTCTTCCATCCTGCATTTCTCTCCTGTCATTTTTTTCTGAAACTTCTCTTATAAAAGTAAAGCACGGGTTTTTCCAGAAAACGCTTGAGCACGATTTGGATTTCTTCTCTGGGATGAATGGGCTTTACCAGAATGGAAAATATTCCCGCCCGGTTTGCCCCGTACACATCCGTAAAAAGCTGATCCCCCACAAAGAGGGTTGTCTTTTCCTCCGTCCCCATCTCGTTCATCGCGCGCCTGTACCCGGAAGTGCCCGGTTTCCCCGCCTTATAAATATACGGACTCTCCACCTCCCGCGCAAAGCTGGCTACCCGGGGTTCTTTATTGTTTGACAAAAGGCAGGTCTTAAGCCCCAGACTGTGCAGACGCGAAAAAAGGGCCCTCGCCCTGGCATCCGCCGGCGCCCCGTGAGGCACCAAAGTATTGTCAAT
>CALWBS010000029.1 GCA_944376135.1 uncultured Enterocloster sp. | reverse complement strand
GTCCGAACTTCTTGGAGTCTAGGGGAATCTGCACCGTATCGCCGCATTCATACCTGGGGCTCATCATCTTGGCGTCGGTCAGGCTGATCTCCAGCACCGGATCCTCCACCTGCTCCACCACGGTCTTTTCCGCATACACAGCAAAATCTCCCGTGTCCTTATTCATAGTCACTCTCACATTATCTGCCTTGCCAAAATGATTTTTGCAGGCAGTAATTAAAGAATTTTCTATGGCCTCGATCATGACATCCTTGGAGATATTTCTCTCCTTCTCCAATACCTCCAATGCCTCCAACAGTTCCTTGTTCATGTTTATCCTCCTACTCATTCATCAAAAATCCAGCGCGAGACGAATCAGCGCGATGCCGCTCTTGTCAAATACCCTCGGGCTTCCGTCCTCCATGGTGAGGGTGACCGTCTTATCATCATATGCCGTCAGGGCTCCCGTAAATTCTTTCTGTCCGTCCATCTGGCGGTAGAGACGGACATCCACGTCTTTCCCCATGCTGCGGATAAAATCCTTCTCCTTCTTTAATGGCCGGTCCAGCCCCGGAGAGCTCACCTCCAGCACATAGCTGTCGTCAATAAAATCCTTCTCGTCCAGCCAGTCGCTTAAACTCCGGCTGATGACCTCGCAGTCATCCACCCCGATTCCGCCCTCCTTGTCAATGTAGGCCCGCAGATACCAGGTTCCCGCTTCCTTTACATACTCCACATCCACCAGCTCAAAGCCGTGCCGCTCCATAAGGGGGAGCAGATACGCCTCCACACGGCTTTCGTAGCTCTCTCTCTTTGCCATTCTTCCACCACCTTTCTTCCATAACAATACGAAAGAGTGGACCGACGTCCACTCTTTATCAGTAATCTACATTAGTTATCATGAATACTATACCATCTTGCCTTGGGAAATGCAAGCATTTTTGCCGAAAATGTGTAATTTTTTAGCAGCAGTTCAGAACGGCGTGGTATGAGCATCCGATGCATTCTCCTCCTCCATCATCACCCGGCATTTTTTTCGGCTACACGCAATAGCGTATTTCAGTATTCGTTCCAGTCCGTCCCGATAGAACTCCCGGGCATACTGTTTTTCATTGATCTGCATAAGGCCTCTGCGGCATACTTCCTCCAGGTTCTGCTCCGCGTATTTGATTTCGATAATGATTCCCGTGTCAGCATCGTCCATCCAAATCATGATATCGCTGAATCCGTCTCCAGCCTCTCGGTTGGATGTCACTGTCCATCCGGCCTTAAACCCCAGAATTCCCAGCAGAATTCCATGATAAAAATTCTCCTTCGTAGGCTTCCTTGCAAATGTATCCCGGATGCTGATCGTTTTTGCCAGATATGCCGTAAACTCCCGCTCCACATCCTCCGGTTTCCCCTTGGCCAGAGCCTGACAGAAGGCATCCAGAGCCGCCCCGTCCTTTGCTGTTTCCTCTTTAAAAAGTGCCAAAATCTGTTCCGTAAAGATATCACGCACCTCTCGGTTCGGGATAGTCAGCTGAAAGCGGTTTCCATCCCGTTCTCCCCTTTGCGTCAGATATCCTGTCATAAAGAGCGTACTCCATATATGCTCCGGGGAGGCATAGAGTTCCGGATAGGTGAGTTCCTGGCGTATCTCCTTCTGTACGGTTTCTCCATCAATCAGTCGCTCGATCTCCCGCTTTGTCACCATTTTCTGTCCGCCCATCGTATCAATAAAATGCTTCACAATATCATTCCCGCTTGTGTTTATCCAGTAATTCTGCGGAGGCAGCTTTTTATTATTTCTATGTTTGCTGCAGTAGCAGATCACATCCCAGGGACAGTACACATCCACATTCCCGAATCGGTAACCGTCATACCATTCCCGAACTAGCTCGTAATTTTCCTCCAGGCCGTAATACTGCAGCATCCCGCGTACTTCCCCGTCTGTGAATCCAAAATACTCATCCAGGTTCACATCCGTGATAGAGAAAACATTGAAATTGTTAAGACCGGTAAATATACTTTCCTTTGCCACCCGCAGGCAGCCTGTAAGAACCGCGAAATAAAGCGCTTCGTTGGTCTTTAAAGCCGCCCCGAACAGATTCCGAATCAAGTCGGACATTTCTCTGTAATATCCCCGCTCATTGGCCTGAGCCAGCGGAACATCATACTCGTCAATCAACAGTATCACCTGTTTTCCGTAGTACGCCCGCAAAAGCTCAGTCAGTGTCCTAAGACTCTTATGCAGCACCTCATCCGTCATAGAAAATTCTTCGTAGGTGCTGTCCGCGGAAAATGTTATCAGTTTCCGGTACCGTTCCGTCTCCGCCTCATTCCACCTCCCATCCTCCATGAGATGGTAAAAACGAAGCGCCTCATTGGCAATAACCGAACAGATGGAGGCCCTGGCCCCCAAAAAGCTGGCGCTTGCCACATCCTTCAGGCTGATGGAAATAATCGGGAATTTTCCCATATATTCCCCGCACAGCTCGGTTTCCTTGGTGATTGCCAGCCCATCAAACAGGCTTTTATCACAGCCGATCTCAAAGAAATGCCGGAGCATACTCATATTCAATGTTTTTCCGAATCTCCTGGGACGGGTAAAGAGATTGACCTTGCCCCAATTTTCCAGCAATTCTTTGAGAAGTCCCGTCTTATCCACATAATAGAATCCCTCCCTGCGGATATCCGAAAAATTTTCGATGCCCACCGGCGGCTTTCTCTCCATCTCTTCCTTCTTCATCCCATTCCCCTCCTTCCAAACCAAAATTGAGTTCTTTCCATATTTCCCTTCATTGTACCATCCCTGCCTGTGAATGACAAGCTTGACCGTTCCCTGTCATTTTCCTCTTTGCCCTACCCGGTCTTCCTAAGACGTGATATAATACTAGCATATAAAGCCAGCAAAGGAGTATCCCCTATGAAATTATATCTCATCCGTCACGGAGAAACCGATTGGAACCGTCTGATGCGCTTTCAGGGAAGGGAAGATATCCCGTTAAACGAGACCGGCATCTCCCAGGCCGAAGCCTGCGGCCATGCTCTGGCCGGCTCAGGCGTGCAGGCAGTCTTTACCAGTCCCCTTGTACGCGCCCGCCGCACCGGGGAAATCATCGCCGAACAGCTGGCCCTCCCCCGTGAGGCGGTGCAGAACCTGCCGGAGCTCATCGAGCGGGATTTAGGGGAATATTCCGGCCAGTACATAAAAGACCGCTCCGACTATTTTTCCATTTCCGCGGGAAGCGAGGCCGGCGGGATGGAGCCCTTTGCCCATGTCCTGGCCCGCATGGAAAAGGCGCTCGAAAAGCTGGATAAAACCGGCATCCCCGTCATCGCCGCCGTGTCCCACGGCGCTGCCA
>CALWBS010000028.1 GCA_944376135.1 uncultured Enterocloster sp. | reverse complement strand
TGGGTTCCGGGCTCACCGATGGACTGAGCCGCAATGATGCCGACCGCCTCGCCCACCTGCACAGGCTGGCCTGTAGCCATGTTGGCGCCGTAGCACTTGGCGCACACGCCGATGTGGGACTTGCAGCTCAATACGGTACGTATCTTCACGGACTTGCGCCCGGTCTTCTCCAAAACCTTCATCACGGCCGCCGCCCGCTTGGGGGTGCACATATGATTTGCCTTCGCCACAACCTCGCCCGTATCCGGGTCGGTGATCGTCTCCGCAATATAGCGGCCGGTAATTCTCTCCTGGAGATCCTCAATCACTTCATTTCCATCCATGAACGCCTTGATCTCCATGTAGGGGATTTCCTTGCCCTCACAACAGTCCACCTCGCGGATAATCAAGTCCTGGGATACGTCAACCAGACGTCTCGTCAGATAACCTGAGTCAGCTGTACGCAGAGCCGTATCGGAAAGTCCTTTGCGGGCTCCGTGCGCGGAGATGAAGTACTCCAGAACGTCCAGACCCTCACGGAAATTGGACTTGATAGGAAGTTCAATGGTGTGTCCCGTTGTATCCGCCATCAGTCCGCGCATACCTGCAAGCTGCTTGATCTGTTTGTCGGAACCACGGGCTCCGGAATCAGCCATCATGTAGATATTGTTGTATTTGTCAAGGCCGGTCAGCAGGTCATGGGTGAGCTGGTCATCCGTATTCTTCCAGGTCTCAATAACCTCCTTGTACCGCTCCTCCTCGGTGATCAAACCGCGGCGATAGTTCTTCGCAATCCGGTCCACGGTAGCCTGGGCCTCCTCAATCAGCCTAGGCTTGCTCGCCGGCACTGTCATATCGGAAATGGAAACGGTCATAGCTGCCTTGGTAGAATATTTGTAGCCGATGGCCTTGATGTCGTCCAGGGTAACCGCAGTCTGGGTTGCGCCGTGCACATTGATAACTTTTTCAAGGATCTGCTTTAACTGCTTCTTTGCAACATGGAAATCTACTTCCAGCTTTAACTCATTCCCAGGAATGCTCCGGTCCACAAAACCCAGATCCTGGGGAATAATCTCGTTGAAAATAAACCGGCCGATGGTAGACTCAATGATGCCCGTCTTCACTGTGCCGTCGGGCATGGTCTTGCGCACGCGCACTTTTACGCGGGAGTGCAGCGTTGCCTCCTGGTTCTCATAGGCCAGGATCGCCTCGTTCACATTGCGGAAAATCATCCCCTCACCCTTGACGCCGGGACGCTCCTGGGTCAGGTAGTAAATTCCCAGAACCATATCCTGGGAGGGAACCGCTACGGGTCCGCCGTCTGATGGCTTTAAGAGGTTATTGGGGCTCAGCAGAAGGAATCGGCACTCTGCCTGGGCCTCCACGGACAGGGGCAGATGGACAGCCATCTGGTCACCGTCAAAGTCCGCGTTGAAAGCCGTACACACCAAGGGATGCAGCTTGATGGCCTTGCCTTCCACCAGGATGGGCTCAAATGCCTGGATACCCAGCCTGTGCAGCGTAGGCGCACGGTTTAACATCACCGGATGCTCCTTGATTACATCCTCCAGCACATCCCAAACCTCGGGCTGAAGGCGCTCCACCATCTTTTTGGCATTCTTTATATTGTGAGCCGTACCGTTGCTCACCAATTCCTTCATAACAAAGGGCTTAAACAGCTCGATCGCCATCTCTTTGGGCAGACCGCACTGGTAAATCTTGAGCTCAGGGCCAACCACGATAACGGAACGGCCGGAGTAGTCAACACGCTTGCCCAGAAGGTTCTGGCGGAAACGGCCCTGCTTTCCCTTCAGCATATCGGACAGGGACTTTAAGGCGCGGTTGCCTGGACCGGTTACCGGACGGCCGCGGCGTCCGTTGTCAATCAGGGCATCCACCGCCTCCTGGAGCATACGCTTCTCGTTGCGGACAATGATGTCCGGAGCGCCCAGCTCCAGAAGTCTCGCCAGACGGTTGTTTCTATTGATAATTCTTCTGTACAGATCATTTAAGTCGGATGTGGCAAAACGGCCGCCGTCCAGCTGTACCATGGGACGGATATCCGGCGGGATTACAGGGATCACATCCATGATCATCCACTCGGGACGGTTTCCTGAGTGAAGGAATGCCTCCACTACCTCCAGACGCTTGATGATGCGCGCCCGCTTCTGGCCCGTGGCATCCGCAAGCTGCTTTCTCAGATCCGCAGAGTCCTTCTCCAGGTCAATGGCCTTTACCAGCTCCTGGATGGCCTCAGCGCCCATTCCCACGCGGAAGCCGCCGGTGCCGCCGTATTTCTCCACCTCTTCCCGGTACTCCTTCTCGGAGAGAACCTGCTTGTACTGCAGGCTGGTGGAGCCTGGATCCAGCACGATGTAGGAAGCAAAGTAGAGCACCTTCTCCAGCGTTCTGGGGGAAATGTCCAGAATCAGGCCCATCCGGCTGGGAATTCCCTTAAAATACCAGATATGGGACACGGGAGCGGCCAGCTTGATGTGACCCATGCGCTCTCTCCGAACACTGGCCTTGGTTACTTCCACGCCGCAGCGGTCACAGATCACGCCTTTATAGCGAATTTTCTTATACTTGCCGCAATGGCACTCCCAGTCCTTGCTGGGTCCGAAAATCCTCTCACAGAACAGTCCGTCCTTTTCCGGCTTCAAGGTTCTGTAGTTGATGGTCTCAGGCTTCTTCACTTCTCCGTGAGACCACTCCAGAATCTTTTCAGGGGAGGCCAGGCCAATTTTAATGGCATCAAATGTCATTGGATGATAAGTTTCATTTGTCTCTGGCATGCGCGTTTACTCCCTTCTATTATTCGTCGTCACCATCCGCGGGACCATCCGTGAACAGATCATCGTCCATGGGATCCTCATCCTGGTCGGTGTAATCATCATTTACTTCCGGCTCATCTACAGAAACCAGTTCATTATTCTTAAATTCCTGCTCCTGGTAGCCAAAGTCGGAATAATTCTCATCGGAGTTATAGCGGCGGTCACCTTCCAGCATTGCCCGAAGCTCCGTATCGCCGTAATCGATGTTCTCGGTCATCTCCACCTCGGTGCCGTCATCCCGAAGAACCTGCACGTCAAGTCCAAGGGACTGCATCTCCTTTAAGAGTACCTTGAAGGATTCGGGCACGCCGGGCTCTGGGATATTCTCACCCTTGATGATAGCCTCATAGGTCTTCACACGACCCACCACATCATCAGACTTCACCGTCATAATCTCCTGCAGCGTATAGGATGCGCCATAAGCCTCCAGAGCCCACACCTCCATCTCTCCAAAACGCTGGCCGCCGAACTGAGCCTTGCCGCCCAGAGGCTGCTGGGTAACCAGAGAGTATGGGCCGGTGGAACGGGCATGGATCTTATCGTCCACCAGGTGATGCAGCTTCAGATAATGCATGTGGCCGATAGTGACGCGGCCGTCAAAGAACTCTCCCGTCCGTCCGTCTCTCAGACGTACCTTTCCGTCCCGGCTGATGGGCACGCCTTTCCAGAGCTCCCTGTGCTCCAGATGAGAGCCCAGGTACTCCATTACCTCAGGCCGTACCTTGTCTTTATACTTCTCTTCAAACTCCTCCCAGGAGGAATTTACGTAGTCATTCGCCATCTCCAGAGTATCCTGGATGTCATTCTCGTCCGCCCCGTCAAAAATAGGCGTGGACACATTAAAGCCAAGGGCCTTTGCCGCCAGACTCAAGTGAATCTCAAGCACCTGTCCGATATTCATACGGGAAGGCACGCCCAGAGGATTCAGCACGATGTCCAAAGGACGCCCATTGGGCAGGAAAGGCATATCCTCCACAGGAAGCACGCGGGAAACCACACCCTTGTTGCCGTGACGTCCGGCCATCTTATCGCCCACGGAAATCTTTCTCTTCTGAGCAATATAGATGCGCACCGTCTCATTCACACCCGGAGACAATTCGTCCCCATTGTCCCTGGTAAACACCTTCGCATCCACAACAATGCCGTAGGCGCCGTGAGGCACCTTCAGAGAGGTATCGCGCACTTCCCGGGCCTTCTCGCCGAAGATCGCCCGCAGAAGGCGCTCCTCCGCGGTAAGCTCGGTCTCGCCCTTTGGAGTCACTTTGCCTACCAGGATATCACCGGCGCGAACCTCTGCGCCGATACGGATGATACCGCGCTCGTCCAAATCTTTCAGCGCGTCCTCGCCCACACCAGGCACATCCCGGGTGATTTCCTCAGGCCCTAACTTCGTGTCCCGAGCCTCCGCTTCATATTCCTCAATATGCACCGAGGTGTACACATCATCCTGCACCAGGCGCTCGGACAGAAGAACCGCGTCCTCGTAATTGTAGCCCTCCCAAGTCATAAATCCGATCAGCGGATTCTTGCCGAGTGCAATCTCTCCCATCGAAGTGGAGGGGCCGTCCGCAATCACTTCTCCCTCTTCCACATGATCGCCCTTATACACAATCGGCTTCTGGTTATAGCAGTTGCTCTGGTTGCTTCTCTTAAACTTTGTCAGGTGATATACATCCCTGCCGCCGTCCTTGTCCCTGCGGACAATGATCTCATTGGAAGCGGAGCGCTCGACAACGCCCGCGTTCTTAGCAAGCACGCATACGCCGGAGTCCACGGCCGCCTTGGCCTCAATTCCCGTGCCCACCACAGGCGCCTCGGTGCTAAGCAGCGGCACAGCCTGGCGCTGCATGTTGGAGCCCATCAGAGCACGGTTGGCGTCATCGTTCTCCAGGAACGGAATCATGGCCGTAGCCACGGAGAATACCATCTTAGGAGACACATCCATCAAGTCAATCGTCTGTTTTCTGAACTCAGATGTCTCAGTGCGGAAACGGCCGGAAACATTGTTGTGAACAAAATGTCCTTCCTCGTCGAGGGCCTCATTCGCCTGAGCCACCACAAAGTTGTCCTCCTCGTCCGCGGTCAGATACACCACCTCGTCCGTAACTCTGGGGTTCATGGGATCCGTAGTCTTATCCACCACCCGGTAGGGGGCCTCGATAAAGCCATAGGAATTCACCCGGGCATAGGTCGCCAGGGAGTTGATCAGACCAATGTTGGGACCTTCCGGGGTCTCAATGGGGCACATGCGTCCATAGTGGGTGTAGTGCACATCGCGGACCTCGAATCCGGCACGGTCTCTGGAAAGACCGCCGGGTCCCAGAGCGGACAGACGCCGCTTGTGGGTCAGCTCCGCCAGCGGGTTGTTCTGATCCATGAACTGGGAGAGCTGGGAACTTCCGAAGAACTCCTTCACCGCCGCGGTCACCGGCTTGATATTGATCAGGGACTGGGGCGTGATGCCATCCATATCCTGGGTTGTCATGCGCTCCCGCACCACGCGCTCCATACGGGAAAGGCCGATGCGGTACTGATTCTGAAGGAGTTCGCCCACCGCACGGATACGGCGGTTGCCCAGGTGATCAATGTCGTCCTTATTGCCCACCATTTCCTCCAGATGCATATTATAGTTAATGGAAGCAATGATATCTTCCTTTGTAATGTGTTTAGGGATAAGGTCATGGATATGACGCCGGACAGCCTCCTTCAAGGCCTCCTCATCATCCCCTGCCTCCTCCAAAAGAGGCGCCAGCGCCGGATAATACACCATCTCCGTGATTCCCGCTTCCTTGGGATCAAAGGAAACATAGGCGCTAAGCTCTACCATCATATTGGAGAGAACCTTCTGTTTGCGGGTTGGGCCTTCTACCCACACAAAGGGAACCGCCGCATTCTGAATGCGCATAGCGGATTCCTTGTCAAGCTTTGTCCCAGCCTCGGCCAGAATCTCTCCGGTGGAGGTATCCACCACGTCCTCGGCCAGAACCTGGCCGTTTAAGCGGTATTTGAAAGAAAGTTTCTTATTAAACTTATAGCGGCCCACTTTCGCTAAGTCGTATCTTCTCGGGTCAAAGAACATACTGTGCAGCAGGCTCTCGGCGCTGTCCACGGACAAAGGCTCGCCGGGACGAATCTTCTTATATAATTCCAGAAGGCCATCCTGGTAGTTGTCGGAGGTATCTTTTCCGAAGCTGGCCAGAAGCTTGGGCTCCTCACCGAACAGATCCAAGATCTCCGCATTGGTTCCATATCCAAGGGCTCGAATCAGCACGGTGACGGGAACCTTTCTGGTTCTGTCCACCCGCACATAAAATACGTCGTTAGAATCCGTCTCGTACTCCAGCCATGCACCGCGGTTGGGGATAACCGTACAGGTGTAGAGCTCTTTTCCCACCTTGTCATGACCAATGCCATAATAAATTCCAGGGGAACGTACTAACTGGCTGACGATAACGCGCTCCGCACCGTTGATCACAAAAGAGCCCGTATCTGTCATCAGCGGCAGATCGCCCATGAATATCTCATGTTCGTTCATCTCGTCTTTATCTTTATTGTACAGCCTTACTCTTACCTTTAGTGGAGCAGCGTAAGTTGCATCCCGCTCTTTACACTCTTCGATGGTATACTTGATATCATCTTTGCACAGTGTAAAATCCACAAACTCCAGGCTCAGATGGCCGGCAAAGTCTGCAATGGGAGAGATATCGTCAAACGCCTCCTTCAGTCCCTCGCTCAGGAACCATTGGTAGGAGTCTTTCTGAATCTCGATCAGGTTCGGCATCTCAAGAACTTCTTTTTGCCTTGAGTAGCTCATTCTTACGCTTTTCCCGGCTGGTACCGGACGTATTCTGCTTTTCTCCATCGACGTTTCACCCCTGTTTTCTAATTTCTCTGACAGAAGGGCGCAAAGGCCCACCTCACCACAATAGTGTACACTCCATAATATCACACGCCTGTCAAGGTGTCAAGATTTTTTTCTTGCAATTTACAGCGGTAAATGCTATACTATTATAGAATGTCTATTTCTACTATACATGTGTTGGAGGTAGCCCTTATGGCACAAACCATTCTAAATGTACTGTTCGTGATACTGATAATTGCTGCCGTGATTCTGGTAGTTCTCTATTTTCTGGGAAGCAAGCTCCAGAAGCGTCAGATGGAGCAGCAGCAGATGCTGGACGCCGCAGCCCAGACCGTCTCTCTTCTGGTGATTGACAAGAAAAAGCTCAAGATCACCCAGGCAGGTCTTCCCAAGATGGTTGTAGACCAGACCCCGCGGTATATGCGCTGGGCTAAGGTTCCCGTTGTAAAAGCCAAAATCGGCCCGAAGATTATGACTTTGATCGCGGACGGCCAGGTATTTGAAGCACTACCGGTGAAAACCGAGGCCAAGGTAGTGTTAAGCGGCCTCTACATAACCCAGATCAAAAGCATCCGGGGCGGAGCCGTTCCCACAGCTCCCAAAAAGAAAGGGTTTTTTGCCCGGTTCAGAAAATCGAAAAAGTAAGCACGGCCATCCGGAGTATTCCGGAAGCCGCGATAAAAAAACCGCTACGGCGGCAGTCATCTGCCGAACAGCGGTTCTTTTTTAATTGCCCCAGCCTTCCGCCGGACAGGACTGCACCCCCAGCCGTATGGTACAGTCCGACAAATGCTGGTAATTGATATCCAGGGAATATTCCATATCCACGGTCAGACTGTCCGGTTGTTCATCAATCAGGATTCGGCTGGCCTGGATGCCCACCATCATGTCGCCTAAGGGCGTAACATAGCAGGAGAGTGTTTTCTTATCCTTTTCAAACTGCATATGGGTATTGGCAGCTCCCTTTTTGATAATGTCCATGCCATTGGGCGAGACCTTGATCACATTTCGTATGGTCCCCTCCAAGCCCTCCACCACCTCATCATAGAGGATATAGTGCTTCCCGTTCTTAAAATAGTAATCGCCCCGGACGATCATTTCCACGTCCGCATCGTCCGCATCATCCATCATATGAATTCCGCTTATTGTTATCAAAACATCCTTCGTCATCCGTGTTCCCCCATCGTTTCATCCCGTGCTCCAACAGCATATCAATCAGCCGGGCCTTGCTGATCCCCCTGGCTTCCCACAGCATGGGATACATGCTGATCGCCGTAAAGCCGGGCATGGTATTGATCTCGTTAAATACGATTTGTCCGTCCTCCCGGACAAAGAAATCCACACGGGCAAGGCCATAGCCGTCCACAGCCTTAAATATCGCCACTGCCGCCCTGCGAATCTGCTCCGCAGCGTCCCCCGGAAGCTCCGGGTCTGTCACCGTCTTTGAGTCCTCATTAAAATATTTTGCATCAAAATCATAAAACTGGGCAGCAGCGAGAATTTCTCCCACGCCTGAGGCCACCGCCTCCTGGCTGCCTCCTCCAAAGACAGCGCACTCCACCTCCCGGCCCGCAATAAATTCCTCCACAAGAAGCTTTCTGTCGTGGCGGGCGGCCTCATGGAGCCCTGCCTCCAATTCCGCTCTGTTTTCCGCGCGGCTGATTCCTCTGGAGGAACCGGCATTGGACGGTTTGATAAACACGGGATACGAAAAATGCGCCTCAATCCGCCGCACCACCTGCTCCATCTGCCGAAGCTCCTCCCGGTACACCGGCTCGTAAGCTGCCTGGCGGATTCCCAGATCCTTTACAATAATCTTTGTATACAATTTATCCATAGAGATCGCTGATGCCAGCACCCCGCAGCCCACATAGGGAATCCGGGCCATCTCCAAAAGTCCCTGTACCGTGCCGTCCTCCCCGTAGAGTCCGTGGAGCACAGGAAATACCACATCTATTTTCTCCTCCCACTGCTTTTCTCCGTCCCGAATCAGGGCGCACCTTTTCCCCGCATCCGGGAGAATCACCGCATGCACGGTACTCTCCCTCCAAACCCCGCTCTCAATATCCTCCACGCGGTCCGTGCGCAGCCATCTTCCATCCTCTGTGATTCCTATAAGCAGAAGCTCATATTTTTCTCTATCAATCTGGCGGATTACATTCACGGCCGACATGCAGGAGACAATATGCTCCGATGACTGGCCGCCGAAGAGAACCGCTGTTTTTTTCCTGGCCATTTTTTATTCTCCTCCATTCAGACTGACTATAGTATAGCATATGTGGCAATAATTACAAACAGAAAAAAACATAACCGTCCGGACAGCGGACAGTTATCGATCAGGAGGTGTTCCTACCATGAAATATAAAATAAGCCTGTGCATCTCGGCCCTCTGTTTCCTTATGGCCTTTCTCATTCTTCTGACCATTCGGACAAGGAGCCAGGAAGCCCTGGCCAGC
>CALWBS010000027.1 GCA_944376135.1 uncultured Enterocloster sp. | reverse complement strand
TATCACCTTGAGCACACGCAGGGCTCCCGTATAATGCTCTGGGGCGAACCGGCCGCAGCGGGCCACATAATTTACCTGGGAGGCAGTGGAAAAGCCCTCATTTTTGTTCTCCGCTTCAAAAGCAAAGAGATATGCCGAACCGGATGTCCGGACCAGGGACTTCTTAAAAGCGGCAAGCTCACCCGGAAGATACGCGTATCCTTCTTCATCTGCCGTGAAGCTCACCAGGAAATTATCTGCCGCAAAGAGACGCTTAGCTGTCTCCCGCAGCTTTTTTTGAAGCTCTGCTCTGTATTCCGGCTCCTTTCCATAGCGCGACGCAGCATTCTCCAAAAATTGATAATATCCAATTCCGCCCACCATGTCGTCAAATGCGGAGATCGGGTCAAAATAGGAGGACGCTCTGCCCACTGCCGCTCCGTGGAACCCATTTTCCATCTTCATCCGTGCCCTGGAGCAGGTTTCATCCAGAATCTCTCCCAATCGCTTCTCATCGTCCAGGCGGGATCTTGTGAGAATCTCCCCAATCATGGAGAAAGCAAAGGACAGCTTGGGATAAAGCACCTTCGCCTTGGCGCAGAAAAAGCCCTTAAAGGTCCCGTCCCTTCTCGGATAAGATGCCACGGAGAAGTCAATGCCGCCGCTGTTTAAATAGATTTCGCTGCTCAGATCCTGATAAGTGAAATGTTCCGTATCCACATATCCCAGAATGGACTTTAAAAGCCCTGCATAGGGGAGATCCTCCTGGGGCACCCGGCCGGTATCAAAGAGGAGATGGAGATATCCAATTCCGGATGTGAAGAGGGATGTGTGAATCACCTTTACCCCTTCTTCCTCCTTCTCCTCATATGCAAAAGGCATTCCCTCCTTTGCGATGTCCTCCCGGGACAGCATGGGAATCTTCTCCAAATCCTCCGGGCGGGAGGGCTCCTCCTGGTAAGCCTTTAAAGCCTTGGTCTCCTCGGTCAGCCGTTTCTTCTCCTCCTCAGAGAGAGCTGCTTTTTGCTCGGAAAGCCGTGCGGCAAGAGCCGCCTCCTCCCGGGCGGTCTGCCCCGGGCTGGGAACCACAGTGAGAATGGCCTCGTGGGGATTATCCAGAAGATAATCGCGGATCAATCCCTCAAAATATCCTTTCTCCACCCCTGCTTTCAATATGTCAAAGGTCTTCTGGTAGCAGAGATGCAGCATGGGATCCCCGTCGTAAAGCCAGCTGTCCATGGACCAAAGGCCGTACATCAGCCCTTTGGGCGCTGATCCGTAGTCCGCCTCCCGATACCGGAACTCGTAGAAATTTAAGCCCGCCAGAAGGCTCTTTTTATCAATTCCCTGGTCCGCCAGCCGCCGCAGCGTCCCCTTGACAACCGAGAGAAACGCTTCCTTCTGCTCCCTATCCGCATTCTTAGCAATCACAGAGAAATATGGCTGGAGAATTCCATTCTCATATCCTCCCAGGATGTCCTGACCGATATGGGCATCAATCAGCGCCTGCTTTAAAGGGGCTCCCGGCGCGTGAATCAGCGCATATTCCAGAATCTGGAATCCCACATAGAGCTCGGGCTCCAGATCCGTCCCTACTACAGTGTTGACGGAAAGATAAGTCTTTGCCTCAGTGCTCTCATCCTCTGTCACGGAGTAGGTGATCTCCTTCTCTACCGGCCGGTCAAAGGCCTTCTGCATGGAAATAGAGGACCGGGCCTGACAGTCTGCCCGGTCATAGGCGGACAGGTAGGCGCCGTCCAGCCACGCAAGTTTCTCTGCCATATCCATATTTCCATACAAATAGATATAGCTGTTGGCGGGATGATAATAATTTTTGTGGAACGCGATAAACTTGTCATAGGTCAGAGAGGGGATCTCCGCCGGGTCCCCGCCGGACTCGTACTGATAGGGCGTGTCCGGAAACAGGATTTTCCGGGTATAACGGTCCAGCACGCTCTCCGGCGAAGAGAAAGCGCCTTTCATCTCATTGTATACAACCCCGTTGATGGTCAGAGGTCCCTCCGGCTCCGGCAGCTCATAGTGCCAGCCCTCCTGTTTAAAAATCTTTGGCTCCCGGTAAATCGACGGATGAAATACGCCGTCTAAGTAGACGTCCATCAGGTTCTGAAAATCCTTGTCATTGCAGCTGGCCACCGGGTATACGGTCTTGTCCGGATAGGTCATCGCATTCAAAAAGGTGTTGAGAGACCCTTTTACCAGCTCCACAAAGGGGTCCTTCACAGGGAATTTATCAGAACCCTCCAGCACACTGTGCTCCAAAATGTGGGGCAGCCCCGTGCTGTCATCCGGCGGCGTCTGAAAGCCGATGAAAAACACCTTATTTTCATCTTCATTCGCCATGAGGAAAATCCGTGCCCCGCTCTTTTTGTGCTCCAGCACCATTCCCTCTGAATCCATCTCCTCTACCCGGCGCTCTTCTACAAGCCGGTACGCGGAAAGCTCCTTTACCTTTTCCAAATTTCTCTCATCCGCCATACAAGTCACTCCTATCTAAACGCTTTTACGTGTCTGCCTACATGTTTCCCATCAGCCGGTCCTTGATAATGGAGGCCCACTCCCGGACGCACAGATGCACAAAGAGCACCGGGTCGGAATCCGCTGAAATCCCGTACACATTTTCCAAGCCCCATTTCTTCGCGGTGAGGCGCGCCCGGAAAATATGATAGTTGCTGGTCAAAATCCCGATCTCCGCCGGCCGGTCCGCCGCCACCAGATAGCGCCCCGGAACCTTTTGGGGCATCAGAGGCGGCCGTTTAGCCCGCTCCAGCTCAATATGCCGCTCGATCAGCACCTTGCTGTAGGCAATATTTTCTACCGTGCTCACGGAACGCTCCTCCAAAAGCATCTTCTCCGGATTTACCCCGTTATATACCAGGTAACGGCACATGACACTGGCTTCGCTCTCCTTTTCCCCCGGCTCCTTTCCGCCGGCGAGAATCAGAATGGTGTCCGGATTTTTTTCCGTATATTCAATCGCTTTGTCCAGCCGTCTTTTTAACGTACCACTGACCGTATGCTCCTTTCCTCTGGCTCCCAGGACAATCACGTAGTCCAGCCCCGGGTGGTCTGACGCGGCTGCCCCCCAGAAGACCAGAGTACATGTTACAATCAGGCTGACAAGCCCTGCCGCACAAGTAGTCACAATACTGACCGGCATCCACGAAGGAATCTGATCCCGGTTTTTGGCGTAATACCATTTTCCGTAGACCAAAAAGAGCAGCAGAGCGGAAAAAAACAGCCAGATAAAGGCAAACGAAGTGCCAATGCCCGCGTAAAGGACAATCACCGCAAAATATGCCGCGCACAGCGCCGCCATTCCAATTAATATCCCTTCCAACATACGGCCGCCTCCTGTCTTATCACTCCATCTTCCGTTTCCCGCCGCTGCCTGCCGGGGCTAGAGCGCGGTTTTCTTCCGCAGAATATCGTACGGTTCCACATCCGTTCCCAGGTCCACCCAGAGCTGCTGCCTGGGGTGGGGTGCGCTTTCCTGGGCATTCCCCTCCTCATCTTGTATGCTCCGGACAATCGCTTCCAGGTTTCGCCCGTCCGGCTTCATCACCTCCACGGTCTCCCCCAGGGAAAATTTGTTCTTCTGCTCAATACGGCAGCCCCCCTTGCCGTCCGTCTCCTCCACAGTGCCCAAATACGTATAATTTTTCACATACGTGTTGCTGTGGTAGATCTGAGCATCCTCTGCGGGTTTGCCGAAATAAAAGCCGGTGGTGAATTCCCGGTAGGTGCATTTTCCAATTTCTTCCTTGTACCACTCCATGTTCTCCCGATACAGGGCCGGATCCTTTTTAAAATCATCAATCGCTTTCCGGTAGGTCCGGGCCACCGTGGCCACATAGAGAGCCGTCTTCATACGCCCTTCAATCTTGAAGCTGTCAATCCCGGCCTCCACAAGCTCCGGAATATGCTCAATCATGCACAGATCCTTGGAGTTGAA
>CALWBS010000026.1 GCA_944376135.1 uncultured Enterocloster sp. | reverse complement strand
TACAGTACGCTCGCTCTCTTTCACCCGGCTACACTAAATACGTCAGTTGCTTTGATCGCCTTATTTTTGTATCTCTATTTTTTTCCATCCATCATCACATTTACTTTCATATATTTTCCAGGGTTCTTCTCGATATCAATAATGGTCTCCGGAACCTCATCCATGGAAATCACCTTTGTCAGTACTTTTCTCACATCCACCTTGCCCGTATAGATCAGGTCAATGGCCTCCTCAAATTCATTGGCGCTGGTCCTGGCTCCGCGGATATCGACCTCCTTCTTTGTAATCATATCCGTGGGAAGAGGCGTCTCATTCTTAGGCCAGCCCGTCAGGGTAATGCGTCCCGCGTTGGAGACCAAATCCAGTGTAGAGCGGATTGCCGGATTCGCTCCCGAGCACTCCATCACCAGCTCTGCCATCCGGCCGTCCGTGTACTCTGCCACTTTCTTTACCGCATCTTCGCTTCCTGAGAGGATCGTCTTCTTCACTCCCAGTTCCCGGGCAAACTCCAGGCGCTCTTCCACCAGGTCGATTAAGATCGGCTCCGCCCCATAGGCGATCGCCGCCATGGCTGCCAGCATTCCAATAGGGCCGGCGCCGATAATCGCTACGTGCTCTCCTGCCTTCAGGCCTCCTCTGTGAATTCCGTGGAGGGAAATGGTCAGCGGCTCCGCGATGGGGGCCAGATCCCAGGGCATATCATCCGGGAGCTTCCACAGCATGTCTGCGGGGTGGGCAAAGTACTCTGCCATTCCCCCGTCTACATGCACGCCCAAGACCTTCAGATCCACGCAGCAATTCGTTCTGTGAATGGAGCAGGGATAGCAGTGCCCGCAGTACAGATAGGGATCAACTACCACCTTATCTCCCACCTTCAGGCCTCTCGGATTGTTTTCCGGGATGGAGAGAATCTCTCCGGCAATTTCATGGCCGATGATTCTCGGATAGGACACCAGCTTGTTGCTTCCCCGGAACGCGCCGATATCACTGCCGCATATTCCGGCGGATTTTACCTTTATCAGGGCTTGATTTTCTGCTGCCTGGGGCTTATCAACCTCCACGCAGGAGACGCTCCAGGGCTTGTCAAATTTTATTGCTTTCATATTCATTCCTCCAGATATAATTTCACTGTCTTGATCTCATAGGGCTTAAAGGAAAGACGTATCCGTCCGTCCTCCAGCGGGAGAACTTCCTCCTCATTTTCCAGCATATCGCACTGAACCGCTTTCCCCACGGGAAGTCCGCACACCAGGCTTGTCTGTGTTCTCTGGTTGTAGCATTCATACATTCTGGCAATCACCGCCCGGCTGTCCTCCGCCTCCTTGACCGCCTCGATTATGATATTGGGAGCCTCTGTTTCCATGAAGGACCAGCTGGCCGGAAGGCTTCCCGCCGCTCCCTCTTTGACATGCGCCGTCATAGGATTATTCAGGCTGTACGCCTCTTTTACGGTCTCTCCTTCCCGCCATCCGCCTGTATGCGGATACACGGAATACCAGAATACATGATGCTCCTTGTCCGCCTCCGGATTGGGATAGATAGGCGACTTGAGGAGCGTAAGTCCCACCACTCCCTCGCGCACACTGGAACCGTACTTGCAGTCGTTTAAAAAGCTCACCCCATAGCCCCATTCCGACACATCCAGCCATTTGTGAGAGCACACTTCAAATTTGGCAAAATCCCAGCTGGTGTTGGAGTGAGCGGGCCGGGTCACATTTCCGTACTGAATATCAAAGGAGGCTTCCTCCGCGTGGATATCCAGAGGGAACAGGGCCTTTAACAAAATCAAATGCTCGTTCCAGTCGATCTCAGTGCGGATATCAATTCTCGGCGTATCCCTGTAAAGATAGATGGTTTGAACGATCCGGGAATTCAGATACGGGTGCTCAATCTGCACTGCCCCCCGCACAGGGCCGCTCTCGATTACACGCAAGCTTGAGACCTCATCCACCTCCCAGCTCTTCTCTTTATAATAATTGTTGATGTCCCAGGCGTCATAATTGTGGGGTCTGTCCTCATAGGTCATGAGCACGTTCCCCGGCTGGCCCGGCACAAGCAGCTCCCTCTCCGCCGTCTTATCGTAAATCCTTGCAAACTGCCCCTTCTCATTGAACTCCAGAATAAAGTACCGGTTCTCCATCCGGCGCTCCTCCACCCGGAGACTCTCCTCCTCTTTACTTCTTGCCGCGGGGGAGAAGGACGCATATCCTCTGGACGGCACGTCCAGGGGTTCAAAGACATAAGTCCCGGCCGCGGTTCTCTGCACCGGGCGGCACCCGCACCCATCCGTGAGAGCTTCAATCTCTTCACCGGACGAGAATTCCACGATCCCTCCGCCCCTGCTGTTTGGGTTGAACACCACCACATCTCCCGGAGCAGCCTTGATGGCCTCTGCCAGGCGCTTCTCCTGGCCATCCATCCGTTTCTCTGCCGCCGAAAGGATCCGGTCGTAATCTGCCTTCGAATCGTCGTAGATTTCCTTGATGCCGGAGCCGGGAAGGATGTCGTGGAACTGATTTTTAAGAATGGTCTCCCAGCCCTCCCGCAGAGCCTCCCTGGGGTACTCGCCCTTTAAAAGGTAATCCTCCATGGTTCCCAGCCACTCCAGATTCTGATAGGCAAATTCCGATTTCCGATTGCCCTTCTTGTTCCGGGCCATAGTGGTATACGTGCCCCGATGATATTCCAGATACAGCTCGCCGCTCCAGCGGGGAAGATATTTATCCCCGGACACATCTTTCTCCAGCTTTTCAAAAAACTCCCGCACAGATGACATATGCGTGCTGGGGCAGCCCGGAATCCCCTTGGAAAGACGCCTCTGGTTCTCCAGCATCCACTCGGTAGAGCCGCCGCCGCCGTCGCCGTAGCCAAAGGCCATGAGCGTCTCCTGATTCAGATATTTCTGGCTGTAGCGCTTCCAGGAGCCCTTTACCTGCGATGGATTTAACAGGCCGTTGTAGGTGGTAAAGAAATTGGTCCTGTTGGCGTTCTCAGGCCCGTCCTTATAATCCCTGGTGGGCATAAAATGAGTGAGAATCTCCGTCCCGTCGATCCCCCGCCACATAAACGTGTCATAGGGCATTCGGTTGAATTCGTTCCAGTTGATCTTTGTGGTCATAAAATACCGGATACCCGTTTTCTTCATGATCTGCGGCAGAGCCGCTGAGTAGCCGAACACATCCGGAAGCCACAGGACAATATTGTCCTTTCCAAACTCCTCCTTAAAGAACCGCTTGCCGTAGAGGAACTGGCGGATCAGGGACTCGCCCGAGGCCAGATTGCAGTCCGCCTCCACGTACATGCCCCCTTCTACCTCCCAGCGCCCTTCTTTCACCCGCTCCTTGATCTGTTCATAAATCTCAGGAGCGTTTTTCTTTACAAACCGATACAGAAGGGGCTGGCTGGACATAAACTTATATTCCGGATATTTCCGCATCAGCTCAAGAACGGTTGAAAAGCTGCGGACCGCCTTATCCTCAGTAACCTTCATCGTCCACAGCCAGGCGCAGTCGATATGGGTATGGCCCACGCAGAATACCGCCGGCTTTCCCTCGGTGGTGCAGCGCTTTTCATAAAATTCTCTCGTTATGTAGTCCCGGGCTTTCCTCAGACTTTCGTAAAAGGCTGCGGACCCTTCCCGGCGCATGTCCACGAGATTAATGGATTCATTTACTGTGCGGATAATATCAATGTACTCCTGGTCCTGCGAATCCAGCAGGCAGGCCACATCATAGGGAACCTTGATATCGTAATAGTACGCCTCCACCTCCCGGTCCAAAACCTTGAGGGAGGCATCCATTTTCAAATTAAAATTCTGATCCCCTGTAAATGCGGAGAGCACAATTTCATAGATCTGCCCTGGCTGTGCGTTTTCGGTCAGCAGTACCTCCCGATGATTTACGTCCAGCCCTTGGCGCGCGATTCCATCCACATAGCAGAGAAACTGGGGATTCGTCGCGTCCCATCCGCCCTCCTTGCCCGTGAGTACTTGAAAGCATACGGTCTTTCCCGCAAACGCTTCCGGGATCACCGCCTTTATTGAAAACCAGTAGTACTCCCTGTGGCCGCCCCACAGCCCGCAGCTGTTCATCCGGCTCCATCCGGACAGATCCAGGGGCTGTGACGGGTCGAAGCGCTGTTCCGTTTTTATATAATAGATATCCTGAATCTCCTCCTGGGCAGGGTTTATCTGCTGTTCCAGGTACGACAGGAATTTTCCTATCCGCTGCTGCAGCATAATCATAAATGGTTCCTCCTTTATCCCTTGGCCGCTCCCGACATATTAAAGCCCTTGGACATATACCTCTGTGAGAGGATGTAGAGCACGATGGAGGGCAGTGTGTAGATGACCGAGTAGGCCGCAAGAGGGCCGTAGTCAATCAGCCCGTATTGCCCGAAAAACTGATACAGCTGAACTGAAGCCGGCATCTTGTTCGCTGAGCTCAAAAGAATATAAGGAACAAAGAAATTGCCCCAGCTCCTTGAAAACGTATAAATAAATACGCTGCAGATTCCCGGGAACATCAGCGGAAGGATGATGTGGACGATGGATTCCATCGTCGTGGCTCCGTCCACCCAGGCCGCTTCCTCCAGCTCCTTAGGTACCGCGTCCATAAAGTTTTTCATGAGCCACAGGCCGTAGGGCAGGGAGGAGGCTGTCAGGTACATGATAACGCCCCAGATGGAATCCAGAATGCCCAAATTCAAATACATCTTGTAAACCGGAACGATAACGGCGATCATGGGAAGAGCCGTCATAAACAGGATGATATTCATGAAGGCCTTCTTATAGCTCAGCCGGTATCTGGAAAGCGGATACGCCGCCAAGCAGGACAATCCCACCACAATCAATGACTGGAAGAAAGAAATCACAAATCCGATCCAGTACGCGTTTAAGTTGTCCCGATCTGTCAAAACACTGATGTAGTTTCCCAGTGTCCAGGATACCGGCGCCTTTAAGGAATCACTGGCGTTGGGATCCAGGGAGGCAATTACCAGCCAAACTAAAGGAAGGACAAAGGTAAGGGCCATAAAGGAAACCACGATATACTGAAGATATTTTGTCTGTTTGTTGCTCATATCCCCGTCTCCTTACTCTTCTTTATTTCGCAGCAGAATGGTATACACAATGCTGCACACTGCTCCCACTGCCAGAATCATCATGCCGATCGCCGTTCCAAAGCCAAGCTGCATTCCCTTTAGGCCCTGGTTGTACATATAGATAGAGAGCGTCATGGTCTTGTTTCCGGGACCGCCGCCCGTCATGGCGTAGATCAGTCCGTATACGCCGAGGGTTGACAAAGTGTTGAGCATGATGTTCGTAGCGATGGAGTCCTTAATGCAGGGCACGATGATCCGTGTCAGCACCTGGAAGCGGGTAGCCCCGTCCACTCTCGCCGCCTCTTCCAGTTCACCCGACACATTGTCCAGGGCGGACTGGAAATTCAGCATGGAGAACGCCATGCCGTGCCAAATATTGGCAATAACCACGGAAAGCATGGGATATTCATAGAGCCAGGAAATTACCCGAACCCCAAAGAGGCCTAAAATCACGTTCAGCGTGCCGTTCTCTTTCAAAAAGGCCATAAAGCACAGGGACACCACGATCTCCGGCATGACCCAGCCTGCCAGGAAGCAGGGGCCTACAATACTTCGAAAGGTCCTTGACTTTTGTTTCATAAAATACGCGATCAGAAAGCCCAGGATCGTCTGGCCCGCCAGACTTCCGATAAGGAAGACAATGGTGTTCTTAATACTCACCAGCATGGTCGGGTCCGTGAGCATGCGCACATAATTTTCAAGGCCCACAAAATGGAAATTTTTCGCGTTGGAACCGCTGAGGGCCATATTGGTAAAAGAATAATAAATGGTAAGAATAATCGGAACTACAAAAAAGCACAGGAGGACAACCAGGGAGGGAATCAACAAGACGGATTTTCTCATCTCATCCCAAAAACCGCTGCGCTGTTTACTAGGCATAATAACCCCTTCCTTTCAAAAAATGGTAAAAAAAGGGAGGGCAACTTTACGGATGGTAAGCTGCCGCTCCACAAAAGTAACCTGACTGGGACGGTATTTATTTCTCTACTACGTTCTCGTCTCCCACAATCCGAGCCACATCCGTTGCATACTGGTTCATGGCCTCCTCCGGGCTGGTGCCGGAGACAACCGACTCAACCATTGTCTGAATGCTGGTTGTTACAACCGAATACTGCTCGTTCTGAGGTCTGAAATATGCGCCCTCCAGAAGCTCGGTGGCCTGCGCCAGGAACATCTGGGAAGAATACGCCTCATCCTCAGCCGCGTCGGACCGGGTCACAATGCTTCCCTGTGCCATAACGGATTCCGTATAAAGCGGGGGCTCCATCAGCTGCTTGATGAAGTCAAAGGCCTCATCCTGCATATCAGAATTGGCAGGGATGGAAAGGGTCCAGCCGCCGGACATTGTGATGGTTCCGCCGCCGTTCTGTCTCGGCATAGCCGCAAATCCCATGATTTCCTTGTACTCCGGCCAAGGAGAAGCTCCCGTGTCATCCCAGTTCGCATAGATCCACGCGCCGTCCATAACCATGGCGACCTTCTGCTGGGGGATATACTCTCTTCTCGCCGTGTTGGTAGCCTGTCCGTTCAGCACCAGAGACAGAGAGGGGCCGTATCCATTGGTGTAGATATCGCTGATGAACTGAAGGGTATCAAGGATGGCCTGGCTCTTTACGATCCACTTCCCATCCTCATCAATCAGCTGCTCGCCCGTTCCGTAGAGAAGCATCTCATAGGTCTGCATGGAGGTCGCCTCTCCTGTCGCCACACCTGAGTTGCACCAGAAGGGAATCACATCCGGCACGTTCTCCTTGACAGCGGCGCAGGCATCCAGGATGTCCTGCCAGCTCTCAGGCTGCCACTCCTCCGGCAGTCCGGCCTGCTTAAAGATCTCTTTGTTGTACCAGATTCCTCTGGCGTCCGTTGAATAGGGAATTCCGTACACAGAGCCGTCCGAGGCAATGGAGCCTGCCTTGATAGCCTCATAGTAGGTGCCGTCGTTCCAGGCATCATAGTCCGCCACATACTCGTCCAAGTTGGTCAAATATCCGGCGCTCACATCATTGGGCAGCTGGAATGTATCCTCAATCACCAGATCCGGGCATGTGTTGGCGTCTGCCAGCTGAAGAGCCACTTTTGTATAATAGTCACTCTCTGATCCGGTGATGGGCGCCAGATCCAGCTCCACCTGATCCTTCATTCCCCACTGCTCATAGCTGTTTTTCAGCCATACGTACCAGGGATGGTTCTCACCCTGTCCGTCATCCTTGAACGTAACGGTTAACGTTTTTTTCTCCCCAGTCGTCTCCGCTGCGCTCTCGCCGCTATCCTGGCTCTCTGCCTCAGTCTGCGCTTCGGTCTGTGCCTGGGTCTGGGCGGACTCAGTTGAACTGCTTCCTGAACTGCAGGCCGCCAGGCTGGCCGCAGCAGCGGCAGCAATCGCTGCTCCGATTAACTTTCTTTTCATGTTCATCCTCTCCTTTTTTCTTTATGTCTTAATCCTAGCATTCAGCAAAAGAAAAGTATATTCCACTTTTTTGAAAATAGTGTACATTTTTAATCCCATCTGTGGTTCCGCAAATGGGAAAACCGAGGAAAAAACAGGTGTTAAGTTTGCTTATAAGCCTGTTTTTTCCCCGGTTTTCCCGCCGTCCTGAACCGTTTGCAATTAGTTATTCATCATTGCCACGCGTATCTGATCCTGAAGTGTTTTTGCCATAGTCTGAATATCCGTGTTTCTCAATGTGAGCAGCTCCCCCAAACTCTCCTGAATAATTTCTGATATCTCAAACCAGGAATTATAGCTTGGCAGAACAACCCCCTGGCTTGAAAAGCCCTCATTAAGCCGCAGGATATCTTCATCCGCCTGAAAATTCCGAAATTCCTCCTGAAATATGGGAAGCGTATGGGTTCGGCGGATAATCTGCTCCCTTACCTCCGCTTCATAAAGATATTTCAGAAATTCTTCCGCTTCCGGGTCCGCCTCCTCCAGAAGACAGATATTGTCCCCGGACAGCACATATCCCTCCTTCATTTCCCCTGGCAGAGGCCCAATGCCGTAAGCAAAGCCCGGGCTCTGCTTTTCAAGCTCGGACAGCATATCCAGCGGCGCTAAGAGCATAACCGAACGCCCCTGGACAAAACTTTTTACCGCATCCTTCGGCGTGGAGTTGATCGCGTATTTGTCCATGCAGCCCCAGCGATTCATTGTCTCAAAGATCTCCAGCGTCCGTATGCCCTGGGCGCCGTCCAAGCTGTAATAATTCCCCCCGCACACGTAGAGGATGCTGTTGAATAAGATAGCCGCATCCTGGCACCGCCGCAGCCCCATGCCCAGTCCATAGATTCCGCTCCCCTCCATTCCGTTGCAGACCTCAAACACCTGGTCCCAGCTGGAGGGGACCGGCAGATTATGTCTTTCCATGTATGTTTTATTGTAGAACATTACGTACGGACTGCAGATGAACGGCAGTCCGTAGTACCTCCCATCGCTCATGGTGGACTGCCACAAATCCTGATAGATCACGCTTCTGCGCATCCTTCCGTCAATTTTATCCGTCAGTTCCTCCAGAATCCCCATATCCGCCAGTCCCGGCATATCCATGCCGCTGCAGATCAAAATGTCCGGCTGGCCTCCGTCGTCCACCCGCAGAAATATATCCTTTTTTAAATTCTCGCTCTCCGTAAACTCGATTCTCACTGCCAAGGACCGGCTGACCGCGTTGAAATCCTCCGCCAGACAGCGCAGGAGCTCCTGTTCCTGCTTGGTATCGTAGCTGGACAAAACCAGTATCTCCGTCCGCCGTTCCGGTTCCGCCGCAGTCTCCCAGCTTGTCCCCCCTCTTTTAAAAAGGACATAGGTAAACGCCAGAGCGCATACCAGAAGGCCGATCACCGCCGCCATAATTTTCTCAATCCGCATATTTTGATTCCTTCCTGTATTCCGACGGGGTCACGCCGCAGATCTTTTTAAACACCTTGATGAAGTATTTCTGATCATGAAAGCCCACCGCCTCGGCCACCTCATATACCTTGTGCTTCCCTGTCAGCAGCATGCGCTTTGCGATGCTGATGCGGAAATTCTGAAGGAATGGACTGAAGTTAATCCCCATTTCTTTATAGAAAATTTTGCTCAGGTATTCCGGAGTTACCCTGCAGATTCTTGCCGCCTCTGACAGCGTGATGTCTTCTTTATAATGGCCGCGGATATAGGAGATCACATTCATTATCATGCCGTTTTCCGTCAGCACCTCTTCCCCCGAGTCAGCTCCGAGGGCATGGACAAATTTTTCCAGCTGATACTTTATCTCTTCCCGGCTCTCGCCCGACAGAACCCGCTCCATAAAATACTGCGCATTTTCCTCCGGATTGCCCCATTCTTTCATATCCTGCACCGCATGAAGCACGTTGGCGATAAAGCGCAGCGCATACTCCCGGATCGTCTCGGGCGCCGCGCGGCTGCCAGCGACCTGACGGATAAACTGCTCCCCATAATCCGCCACTTTTTTCCTGTTTCCATTGCGCATCTCGCGGATCAGGGAATTCTCCAAATGCTCCGGATATTCTAACGGCTCATACCGGATGCTTTTGATCACCGCGTCATCAATAATTGTGTGTACCGGCAGGGAAAAGCCATAAGAAAGATTCTTCATCATCTCCCTGACGGTCCCGCTAATATTTTCAATCCCGTGCATGGAGCAGTACACGCAGGAGCAGGGGCCTATATCGTCCAGCTCCGGGAGGACCCGCATCTGAAAGCGCTGCTTTAACGTTCGGTTTCTCTCCGTCCCCGCGATGACCACTAAAATTTTCTTCTCCCCCGGAACCGGCATCACATAAGAATTTTCGATGCAGAGGGACTCCATAAGCTCCTTAAGGCAGCTTACAAATTCTTTAAGCCGATCCTCAAACAGCCGCCGGGGCGCCAAAAGAAAAAGCGATACCTCTGTCTTTTCATTTACATGAAGGATTTCGTTTAAAAGGCGGTGTACGGACTCCTGATCCTCCCCGGTTCCCTCCATATAGTTGGCAAGGAGCTGCTCTGTGGAGACTTGCGTGATCTTTGTGTCGGAAATCCGGGTCTGAATTTTATTGAGAGTATTTAAAAATTCTTCCACATCCAGGGGCTTTAAGAGATAGTCCACAACCTGAAGCTGCAGGGCTTTTCTGGCGTACTCAAAATCCGAATAGCCTGTCAGCAGAATGGCATTGAACTTTACCTTTTCCTGATGAAGTTTTGCGAGCATTTCAAGGCCGTCCATCACCGGCATGCGTATATCGCTGATAACCAGATCCGGACGCAGCTCCTTTACCATCTCATAGCCCTCGGCCCCATTTTCCGCCGTTCCGATCACCTCATGATCCGTGAGGTTCTCTATAATGTGCAGAATTCCATTTCTTGTCTTGTTTTCATCTTCCACCAGAACAATCTTCATTTCTATCTTTCCCCTTTTTAACGCCCTACTCGGCTGGAATCTGAATTGTTACAAGCGTTCCATCAGCGTCGGACGCAAAGTGAATTCTCCCCCGTTCAGCATAATACAGCTTAATCCGTGTGATCACGTTGCGCACTCCGATGCTGGTTTCTATTTTATTGGAGCGGTAATCAAAACTGTTAAACGCCTCCGTCTGCTCCGGCTCCATGCCCACTCCATTGTCGCTGATCTCAATGGAAATGTCCCCTGAATCCAGATATTGAATGGATATATGGATTTCCCCCGGCCTGGACAATCCGGAAAATCCGTGTATGATGGTGTTTTCGACCAGGGGCTGCAGCAAAAGTTTATGAATTCGGCAGTCCTGTGCCCGCTCGTCCAGATCAATTGAACACTGGAATGAGTATTCAAAGCGCTGCTGCTGCAAATATATATATTTTTTTAAATATTCCAGCTCAGTTCCGATTGTAACAATCTCGTTGCTGTTGTGAATGCTGTACCGCAGGATTTGCGCCAGCCTTGTAATCATCTGGCTGATGGTAAACTGCTGTTCATCGATTGCAAGCCAGTTGATGGTGTCCAGGGTGTTGTAGAGAAAATGCGGATTGATCTGTGCTTCCAGAGAACGTATCTCCGCATTTTTTTCTCTCACCAAAGATTCCCTCTCCTGCTCGTTGGATTTCTTAATCGCGGACAGCATCACGTTAAACTGCCTGGCAATTTTTGCGAATTCGTCGCTCCCCTCCATCTCCACTTTGCTGTCCAAATTCCCCTGGTTAGCCTCATTCATGGCATGCAGTATTTTTTTCACCGAGGCGTCCGTATCCTTAGACATATAATATACCAGGATAAAGCCGATGGACCCTACAAGGGCGCCGACCAAACAGATCATAATCAGCAGATACCGCAGCCGTTCCAGCGAATAATTCAGATCCTGGATATTTACGATAAAAAATTGACCGTCAAGAATACTGATCGCATTGGTTACCAAATTTCCTTTTTGAAAATAGTTTTGGCTTCGGATAAAGACATCCGCCTGATTTTTCAGGCTTTCCACAGACTTTACATCCGCATCTGCCGCCTGGTCCGAGCCATAGATATTGACCTGGGCGTAGCCCGGTTCCGGAAATGAAAGGATATTTCCGTACCCATCCACCACAAACGAAAGGTTGGAGGCCTCTGTCTTCTGGCTGTAGATGTTTTGAAAGCGGCTCTCATCTATGCACAGAACTACACAGCCCTGAGCGCCACGCTTGTAATTGTTAAAATCCGCCAGCTGATGCACAATGTAAAAATAAGAATGGGTACCGTATTCCGTGCTGTCCTTGCTCATCAGTGTGGAATATACACTGTCCTTTCTCGCAAATGCGGTCCGCACCAGAGGATTTGACAGCATTGCTTGAGAAAAGCAGTAACTCTGCTGGGTAGAAAAGGTAATGCTGTCATAGTAGCATTGATCCCCGAACGTGCCGATGATGGCGATTCCCAGGATTTCCGGATTCATGTAGATGATTTCCCGGAGCCGGTTTTCCAGGGAATGTTTGGAAAGATAATAGTTCTCCCCGTCCCAGGAATTAATGATCTTCAAATCATCAATATACTCCGTATTTGTATAGATTCCCTGGATAATGCTGTCATACCGTTCCAAAGCCGCGCTTATATTGTCAGCGCTCTGTTCCAGATTTTCATTAATCAGTTCTCTTGTCTGATCCGTTATAATCGACGAACTTAAATGATAAGAGATCACTAGAATAATCCCGATCTGTAAAAAAGATACGCACAGAAGAATTGTAAGAATTTTTTTGCCCAGCTCCATAGAGCGGTATTTTTCTTTCATCTGCAGCCCTCCTGTCATCATGTCAGCCGCTTGGGGTCCGGTGGAGCAATATCGAATACTCTGAAATTTTATCACGGCGAAAGAAAAATAGCAAGAAAGGGGGCCGGTCCCCTGTGTCACGGGACAGCCCCCTATATTTTCGGTTCTTCGCATCCGGCGCCTCAGATATTCTTCCCAGCGCCTTCCCGCCACGGGATTGTTCATGTGACTGTAGAGAAAATTCTTAAAACGCTTCCAATTCCGGCAGCTCCAAATCACAGGCCTCCCGAAGCTCCGCAATCATGTCGCTGTACACCTCGTCCATCTCCTCCGGAATATAAGTGATCTCCATATACCGGTAGTACCCCTCCCGCCTGAGCGGCTGGGCGACCAGGAACGAGAGGCGGGCGTTCTCCCCTTCCCAGAAGGAAATCTGTTTGGTGGCCATGTCCACCTCCCCGTCATAGCGGGGTGCCAATACGCCCTCCGCGTAGAGTTCCCGC
>CALWBS010000025.1 GCA_944376135.1 uncultured Enterocloster sp. | reverse complement strand
CGCCGCATCTCCGGCTCCCGAGGATGGATGGCGAGGCCTGCCTCAAATTCTTTTAATGCCTCCGCATATCTTCCCTTTGCCAGATAGTATCTGCCCAAAAACAAATGTTTTTTATAACATCCCCTGTGGACACAGTCTTTGCAGAGATATCCCTCCTCCATGCTCCGGATGAGGGAGAGCCCCTTCTCCTCCTCCCCTGTCAGGATGTAGAGCTGCCCAAGAAAGCCCTTCCGTCTGGGTCCAAATCCCTGATAACCTAGGTAATCCGCCTCGCATCCCAGGCCTGCCCCCCGAAAGGCGGCCAGCGCCTTCCCGGCAATTTCCCCGGCTCTGCGCTTTTTCCCCCGCATAAAAAGACACTCTGCCTGCTGCTTAAGCCATTCCATAACATGCTCCTTCCAGGCTTGGCCGGAGCCTCTCCAGCCGTCCCGCCGGGCTGCTGCCCGGCCCCAGCACCAGGCGGCCAGGCCAGCCCAGCCCATATATTCCATAAAAAATTCTCCTGCATCCGCCCAGGTCTCCGGTGTTTTTCCCCCGCCGGCGATGCCCCGGATGACGCAGGCGAGGGCGGAACGTTTATTTTGGCAGAAAAACCGTATTTTTCCAAGGTCAAACCAGTATTGCCGGTAGGATGTCCCCAATTTTTTTTTCGCTTTCCGGCAGAGCGATACGGCTCCCTTGCAGTCCCCCTGCCACGCAAGGAGCCTCGCAGCGGAGCGGTACGAGGGCAGAAGATCCGGCCGCCATTCCAGCGCCCTGCGGTAGCATTCCACCGCCATTTTATAATTCCCACGAATTTCATAACAGTCTGCCAGATTTCCGTAGGGAAGTACGGTTTTTCCCGCTCCCACACAGGTGACCGCCTTTTTAAACATCTCCTCCGCCGCCTCCAGCCGGCGGGCGATTTTGTAGCAGCAGCCCGCATTGTTGTAGGCCGCCCAATCATCGGGCCGAAGCGCAATGGCCTCCCGGAAGTCCGCAAGCGCCTTGGCAAACCGGCTGGCCTGCATGTAGATTCTGCCCCGCTCCACATAGTAATAGCAGCTTTTGTCCATCGCAAGCTGCCGCGTCATGTAGAAAAGCGCTTTTTCAAGGTCGCTCTCCCGGTAAGCAGCCTTGTACTTCTCCCAGTAATAATCCGCTGCATACTCATTGGCATCCCGGTAGGAATCATCCAGCTTTAGACACCTCTCGAACTCTTCAAAAGCCTCGTTTTTCCGTCCCAGCCTCTGCAGGCAGAGTCCGCGGCTGTAGTGGAAGGCCGGGTCGTCTTCATACGCCTCTGCTGCCTCTCCGAGCTGCAGCAGGGCAGCCCGGTAATTTTCTTTTCTTATATAGAATTCCCCCAAAAACATCCGGTACTCTTTACGGGCAGGGGAAAACCTGACCGCATCCGCCATGGAGCGGACAGCCGCATCCGTCTTTTTTTCATCCCAATACAGAAGACCCAGCGTACTGCAGGCTTCTCCCAAAAGCTCCCGCTGCGCTCCCGGCTCAGGGTCCCAGGAAGCCGGATTCTGCGCTTTTGCTTCTGCTGCCTTTTCCAATTCTCCCACCAGTGCCTGGCAGTCCTTTAAAAGCTTCCCGTGCTCCTCCTTCGTGGGCCTCCTCTTCCGCCTGGTCTTAATCTCATAAAGGCGCAGCTCCGGCCCGAAGACCACCGCATTTTTCCGCGCCCGCTCAAAGACGCTGGCCGCGTCTTCATACTGGCCGGCAAGGAAAAATATCTTTGCTGCGATACAGTAGGGCTTCTCAAAGCCCCCGAAAAGTTCCACCGCCCGGTGGTAGTCATAGATGGCCTCCTGCCATTTTTTCAGCTCATAAAAAGCTTCCGCACGGGTCAGATAAGCAGGGTAATACTGCCTGTCTTCGTTTACAATTTTGTCACAGACATCCACGGCCTCCTCATATTTCCCGGATACCACGAGAATATCCGCCAGATACTGCAGACATTCCAGGCGGTCTCCCAAGCTTTTTGCCGTCTGTGCGCCCCGGCGCAGGCTTTCCTCTGCCTCCTCCCGCCTGCCAAGCCGGAACAGGCAGGCGCCCCGCATATAAAGCGCTCTGCTCAAACGGGAAATCCGCCTGCAATTCTCCTCTGTTCCGTCATCTTTCGTGGCCCGGATTCGGGCAATCCAGCGCTCCAGATAAGGAAGGGCAGCCTCCCATTTTTCCAGCTTTAATAGAACTCTCCCAAAGAGATTCTCATAGGAATACGCCTGCTCCTCGCTGGGGACAAAGGACTCCAGAAGGGCTTTCGCCTCCTCATCCCTGTCATTTTGAAACAGGCACCAGCCAAGCTCCACCGCCGCTGCCTGGCGGCTGTTCTCATCCCGGCTCTCCTTCCGCTTCGCCTCATAGAGAACGATGAGCTTTTCATTTGCCTGACGCATCCAGTCGATCAGCTTCTCGCTGCGCCCTGCTGTCTCCAGCAGCTCCATCACAAGCTCCTTGGCCCGGATGTAGTCCCCCTCCTCCATGCAGCAGCCGGCTATCCCCATCTTCGCCGTAAAATGCCGGGGATTCTTCTTTAAAATGGATTCCCAGGCTGCTTTGGCCTCCTCCTTCTTGTTCTGCTGCCATTTCACAACTGCCCGAAATGTGCCGATATATTCATCTTCCGGATACGCTTCCCACAGGCCGTCCTCCAATTCTTCCGCCCGCTTTAGCTCCCCTGTCTTTATAAGGATGCGGACCCGCTCCACATCCTCATACGGATGGTAAAGCCCGAATGCGGCCAGGGTATCCAACTGGTGCATGCACTCCTGCCAGAGCGTTCCGTCCTCTGCTGTCTCCCTGGCCGTCTCCTCCTGTTTTCCGGGCTCTGCTCCGGCCTCTTTCCGGCCGTCTCCGCTGTCAATCTTCTGCTTTACCGAGAAATACAACCGCAGGTAGGCGTCAGCATCCGGCGCGCTGTCCGCATTTTCCTTCTCCTCCCCCTCCCGCAATGCAAACAGGGAATAGTCAATAAAACTGGGGTATTTTGCACAGCGCACCACAAATCTCAAAAAATCCGCCGGGAACCGCATCGCCAGATTTTCCATGTCCTCCTTTATCTGAAGCTCCCGGTCCAGAAGGGCCCAGACCTCCTGGGGCAGATAGCTGTGTTCTATGAGATAAGCCAGAAGCTTTTCTCTGGCTTCCAGGGAGGTGTCCAAATCCTGGCAGACCGGCTCCTCCAGAAGATTTTTCCACTCCTGGACCGAAATTCTCCGGAAGATGTCCCGGTACAGGCCGTCCGCCCGTGCCAGCCATTCTTCCATGGGAGCAAAGTCCGTTTTTTCTGATTTCTCCCCTTTTTCCCCGCCCAAGCCGCTTCCTTCTGCTTTTTTCCCCTCCCGCACCGCTACTTTGGCATAAGCCAGAGCTGTCTCATAAGCCTCCCGCAGCTTCTTAAACCCCTCCGGATCATCCTCCGGGTTAAAAGAGGGGAGCTGTTTCAGATACGCCCGGCGGATCAGATGCTCCTGTACGGTCTCCTCTATTTTTAATATGTAAAATGCCTGCACCTTCTCCATGGTTTCTGGGGCTCCTTTTCCAAACGCTATCCCTATTCTACCACAATCTGCACACCATTCCTATCCCCATCCGCAATTGACTCCCCGGCCATTTGCCGCTATACTTAAGGTGCGCAGTCCATTAAACGTATCAGAAATATGCGCGGAGGATGTCATGGAACAGCGGGAAGATGACAAGGAAATCATGGAGCTGGCCCTGCAGGCCGGTCATATTTTATTGGAGAACGGAGCGGAGATTTTCCGCGTGGAAGAAACCATGGACCGGATATGCCGCCATTACGGTCTGGAATCCGGGAGTGCCTTTGTGCTCAGCAATGGGATTTTTGCGACGGCAGGGGACAAAAAAGAACATTTTTTTGCCAAGGTCCAGCATATTCCGGTGAGCGGGGCGCATCTGGACCGGGTGGCAGCTGTAAATCAGCTCTCCCGTGAAATCACCCAAGGCCGCTACACCCCCGCTCAGGCCCGGCAGGCTCTGGAGTCCATCCGCTCTATGCCCGGCAAGAAAAAGAGCTCCCAGATCCTGGCCTCAGCCGTGGGCAGCGGCGCCTTCTGCTATCTGTTCGGAGGCAGCGTTCCCGACGGCTTCTGCGCCTTTTGGGCGGGAGCTCTTCTGTATCTCTTTGTTCTTTTTGTCAGCCAGCCCCGCCTGTCCAAGATCGTGGGAAATATCCTGGGCGGAAGCCTGGTCACCCTGGCCTGCTGTGCGATGTACCTCCTGCGGAAAGGCGGAAGCCTGGACTGTATGATTATCGGCTCCATCATGCCGCTGATTCCCGGTGTCTCCTTCACCAACGCCATCCGGGACATCGCAGACGGGGACTATATCTCCGGCTCCGTGCGGATGCTGGACGCCCTCCTCATCTTTTTCTGCATCGCTATCGGGGTGGGCATGGCGTATTCTCTGCTGCGCAAAATTGTGGGCGGTGGCCTGCTATGACGGGAGAAATTATCGCTGCGGTGGCCGGCACCGTGTCCTTCGCCCTGCTCTTCGGAGTTCCCCGGAAGGATTACTTCTGGTGCGGGCTCATCGGAGGCGCGGGATGGGCGGTTTACCGAGCCGCCTCCCTCTTATGGACAGAGCCCGCCTGCGCCCTGGCCGCCTCCCTGGTGGTTGTGTTTCTCTCCCGCACCGCGGCGGTGCGGCGGGAGTGTCCGGTAACCATTTTCCTGATCTCCGGCATCTTTCCCCTTGTGCCCGGCGCCGGGGTCTACTGGACCGCTTACTACATCGTCATGGATGAGCTGGGCTTGGCCCTGCAGAACGGATATCTGGCAGTTAAGATGGCGGTAGCGATTGTGCTGGGGATTATTTTTGTCTTCGAGATTCCCCAGGGGGTGTTTCGAGTGCTGGCGGGGAAATAAAACGGTTTCCGGCGTTAGATATGATTTCTCCTTCCCGCCGGAAACCGTTTTATAGTGCCGCAGCCTTTTTGCTCGTCTATTAATGTTCTCAACTATTCCCGCTTTCTCTTCTTTTCCTGAAAGCTGTTTTCGTCTCTGGAAAATTTTTCCAGAAATACATCATACAAATTTTTCTCAGCGTCAATCCGGGCTTTTACCGCGTCCTCGTAATCCGCAAATGTGCCCAGGTTGTACACTTTTCCCTGAAAACCGATGGCCGCCCGCCACTTATTATTTTCCCGCTTGTACACGCCTCGGTGGCCGCTGGTATTGTTTGCGCAGGTTCTCCGGGAGGCAATCCGTTCCACGCAGGTTCCATCTACAAAATGGATTGCCTTCTTCATGTTTTCTTTTCGTATCTCAACGGAAAGGCAGCCGCAGCTTCTGGTATTGCCTCCCACCAGGTTATCCTTCAGACAGACCACTGTATTTCCGCAGTCACAACGGCATTTCCAGCCCACTTCCTTTTTGTCAACCTCCACTGGCTCCAAAGCCACCAGACGGCCGAACCGGCAGCCTGTTATGTCTGTTCTTCTCTCCTTTGGGAGTTCTCTCCGGTAACAGCCGCAGCTTTTGGTGTGACCGCTCATGAGATGGCTTCCCTCTACCGCAACTTCCCGGCCGCAGTCACAGCGGCAGATCCAGTATCGGTGACTTCTTCCCTCCTGCTGCGCTTCCCGGAGAACGGTGAGGCGGCCAAACCGACGGCCCGTTAAATCTTTTTTCCTCATATGCAAACCATCCTCCTGTGTAAACCCTCTTCCTGCCTACTCCTCCCACAAGTCCGCCTCATCCGGCGTCAGTACCCGGTCCACGGCGGCGCTTATAGAAGCCTCGTCTGCAGGGAGATAGGCGGAGGGCAGCGCCCCTTTTTCCTCTGACAGGGCGGCCTGCCGTTCCTTCTGCCAGTCCTCCCATCCCAATGAAACCCCGTCTTTATAGAGGGTGCGCGTCCCCCATTCATCCGGACGGGTCGTCAGATCCCACTGGATCGCAAAGGTCTGATCCTCCAGTTGAAACACCTGCACATCCCCCTCCGCCCAGAGAATCTCCAAAACCGTGGGATACCATCCGTCTCCGGGGTACAGCCTCCGTATCTGGCTGACATCTTCCGGATCAAACCGGGCCGCATCTGTAAATTTCTCCTTCTCCCGGTCCCAGACAGACACAAGGAGGGGCTGAGCCTCCTGGCCCGTCCCGTCTGTGATCACCAGATCCTGGATGCCGTCCTCATTTAGATCCCGAAAGAGGAAACCAGGACTTCCTCCCCCCGCGTATTCCGAGGCATCCTCCAAAATCCGCCGGGCCGCCTTCCGGTAATCATCGTAGTTGGGAAGCTCCGCCCCGTCAGGGCCCACATACCGCCCGTCCTCCGCGAAGGTGTTAAAGCGCATAGCTCCGTCAGCCCCCATATAGTACCGCTTTCCATCGGATTCACGCCTGACCCAGCCGGTTTTCATTCGGCCCTGGCTGTCCACATAGTAGATCTTTCCATTGTCCTCGATCCACTCGTCCTTTGCTGTCTCAGACGGGGAATAGTAGTACATCCAGTACTTTCCGTTCTCGGACATCGCCCATTCCCCGTTCTGGGACGCGGACGCGCCAAAGGAGACAGCGCCCGCCAGAAGAAGCGCCAGGCCCAGGGCCCTTCCCATCCTTCTTCTCATTTCCGTTTTTTCCTCCTATTTTGCCCCTCTCACATAAGCGGCCAGCTTTTTATCTTCTGTACGGATATGATTTACCAGAACGCCGATATGCTGGTTCAGCTTGCTAAGCGCCGCGATGGAAGCCCCGTCCCTGCGGATCTCCGCGCACACTACGTCCAGCTGCCGCACATATCCGTCATGGAAAGTCTTGTGCCTCGGGTAGTCCGGATATTTGGACGTCTTCTGAAGCTGTTCCTCATCGCCGAAGTGTTTTCTCACATACCCCTCGAGGAACTTCGCAGTGCTCTCAATCTTGCTCCTGCCCTGTCCCGAACTGCACGCGTCCATCAGTTGGTTTACCGCGTCGAAAAGCTGGCGGTGCTCGCTGTCAATCAGCGCATTTCCTGTCTCCAAATCCTTTGTCACTTCATACTTCATCTGAATCCTCTCCTTTCGTCATTCCCATTGTTTTATCAAAGCGCGCCAGCAGCTCGTCGATCACCGTCACCAAGTGGCCAATCTCAGGCTTAGCCAGCTGCTCGTCCGCTCCCAGTTCCTTGCCCTTAATACGCATCTGCTCGTTGATCAGGGAAGAAAAGATAACCACCGGTATCTTTTTCAGACGCCCATCTTCCTTGACGAGCTTTGTCAGCCTGTGCCCATCCATCTTCGGCATCTCGATATCCGTGATGATCAGGTTTACCTTCTCATAGAGATCGCTGTCCTCCCGGATCTCCTGAAGATAATCCCATGCCTCCTGCCCATTGCTGAAATTTCTGATTTGAGTAAATCCCGCCCGCTCCAGGGCATCATTGATCATCCGCTGAAGAAGGACGGAGTCCTCCGCAATCACAATCGGCCGGTCACACAAGGGCCGGTCGCCCATTTGCTCCACCTCCGAGATCTGTATAGAAGTCTCCGGGGCAATTTCCGCCACGATCTTTTCAAAATCCAGGATGGTTACCAGCTCGTTCTCGCACTGGGCGATTCCCGTAGCCACACTCTCATCCCCGTTGGCAATGGTCTTATCCGGTTTTTGGATATCCCGCCAGGAGATCCGGCTGATCCCCTCAATGCTCTGCACCCGGAAAGCCACCGTCATTTTATTAAAGTTTGTTATAATAAACAGATCCCGGGGACCATGGGGAACCAGCTCCCCCGTGAGGTAATAGATCAGATCAATAACCGTGATCAGCGTATCCCTGGGCTTAAAGATCCCCTCCACCGCCGGATTGGCATGAGGCATGGGCTTAACCTTCTGGCTCATCATGATTTCCTTGACCTTAGCCACATTGATCCCGTAGAACTCCCCCTGGATCGTAAACTTCATGATCTCTATCTCATTGGTTCCGGATTCCAGCAGGATTCCTTCCTTTTCCTGTTCCATTTTTCTTCCCTCCTCTCAAAGCTTTCTCTCCTGTCGGCCCGCCGTGCGGATGACCACACTCCCGTCCGCCACGTTTAACAACATGGTCCTTGCAAAGCTGCCTCCCACATCCTCCGCCTTAATGTGAAGCTGCTCTTCTTTCAGAATCTGCCGGACCATAGCGGCATTGCGCTGGCCGATATTTCCAAAATCCGCGCTTCCCTTGATCTCAAACATCTTGGCCCCGCCCGCGATCTTGACCACAGTCCGGCTCTTCACCATGCCGAAGGCCGTGAGCTTGCGCACCGTCTCCCGGATCCCGCTGTCCGCATATTTAAACACACGTACGTCCGCCGGATTGTTCCGCGCGGGAAGCATGATGTGAAGAAGAGCGCCCAGGCGGATAAAAGGGTCATAAAAACTGATGCCGATACAGGAACCCAGGGCGTAGGTGATGAGAATTCCCTGCTCCCTGGTGAATTTCATATCACCAATTCCCACTGTCAACTGCTTGTCCATATCACTCGTCACCACCTAAAACGCCAAGTTTCTCCAAAATGCGGTTCAGGGAGGCAATGTCCGGGAGCATGAGCAGCCCGTCGGAAAGCCTTTTGCCGTCCAGGATAAATTCCGCGTTGATATACATCAGCTTGTCCGTCTCATAGCCGTACTCCGCAATAGGAACCGTCAGGATCCCTCCCAGCATGTTCACCGTGGAGCCGGGAACCGACAGGTCGATCTCCATCCCCGCCAGTTTGGCAAACGCGTTGACGTAGGAGCAGATAATAATATTTCCCACCTCCTCCAGGGCGGAATAAGCCATCTCGTCCATGGCCTCAAAAGAGCCGTAGCGCTTCCCCATCAGCTTTTCCAGAACCGCGTCCGCCAAATCCAGCTTGAATACAAAGAGCATGAGCCCCTGTACTTCCTTTTCCATCTTTACCAGGGTAGCGGCCACAATCTCCTCCGGCTCCCCCATACGGTCCACGGAATCCTCGTAGTCCAGGATGCTCACATCGGGAATAGCAATCCGCACCTCCTTCTGGAGCATGGTGGAGAGAGCCGTAGCCGCATGGCTGGTTCCGATGCTGCTGATCTCCCGCATCACATCCAGCTCCTGAAGGTTCATGTCCTCATAAGACATCAATCGCTTAGCCATTTACATCCACCGTCCTTTCCCCTTATCCGCGAAGCCCGTTCACCGTCTGTTCGATCTCATCCGTGGTAGTCACCATTTTCAGGGCGTAGGAGTAAGCCCTCTGGCACTCAATCAGATTCACCATCTCTCTGGCAATATCCGTCCCCGAGCTCTCCAGCATGCCGGATACAGGTCTTGCCCGCTCCAAAAGCTCCGGCTCCATTCCCTGGGGGGGAACAAATTCGTTGCTCCCTATGCTCAAGAGCCTGCTGGGATTGGAAAAAGTGTAGAGGGCCAGCCGGGGAGCATCCTCGTCGTACTCCTCATCATCCTCATCGTCCTCATAATCGCCTCCGCTCTCCATCTCCTCCTGAAGGGCCTCCACATCCGTCACTTCTGCCTCCAGAGGTTCCCCGTTCTGATCCAGGACCAGCTTGCCGGAGTCCGTCATGATATAAAAACCATCCTCCCGCTCCCCCCGGTGGAAATGCCCGTCCCGGGTATAGCTGATCTGCCCTGTCACCGGATCCTGCACCATAAAGAACGCATTGTTGTCCATGATGGCATAATCCAGGCTGCTTCCGGTCATCGATGCTCCTGAAGTCTCAAACGAGGTGTTTGTAGCCTCCAGGCGGACTCCGTTTCCTGCCTGAAGCTCCGTGCGGGCGTTTTCCGAATCGTTCAGATTGTAATTGAGGAGATCAGAAAACACTGCTGTCTTGGGCTTAAATCCCGTGTTGTTCACATTCGCCAGATTGTTGGCGATCACCGTCATCTTCTGGGAGCTGGCCTTCGCTCCCAGGGCCCCCACATAAAATGAAAAATTCACTGCCTGTCACTCCCTTCTACAGTCTTCCCACATCGGCCACCGCTTTTCCCATGACCTGATCATACATCCTGAGCACCTGGGCCGCGCTCTGCAGAGCTCTCTGGGAGGTCATCATGGCGGTCATCTCCTCTACCATGTCCACATTGGAACCCTCAACAGTCTTCCACAGAACGGAGGTATCATCCTCCGCCCCAAGCTGCACCGGGGCCTGATCCGTGGAAAATACGCCGTAGTCCTCCTTGTGAAGAGCCTGGTAATCCGCAAAATCCACCACATCCAGGGTCCCCAGAACCCGCTCCTGGGTCTCCCCCGTCTCATCATCCGTGATCTCCGTCACCCGCAGGGTTCCCTGGTCGTCCACAGTAAAGTTTTCATCATCAATCTGAATGGGCTGGCCGTCATTTCCCAAAACCCGCCCCACACCGTTTAAGCTCAGATACCCCTCCTCGTCCACATGGAAGGATCCGTTCCTGGTATAGCGGTTTCCCGCGTCTGTCTGGATGACAAAAAAACCGTTTCCGCCAAGGGCAAAGTCATAGATTCCCCCTGTCTCCTTAAAGCTCCCCTGATTGTAGTTTACATAGGTCCGGTCCGCAGCCCGGATCTTTGAAACTGTGGCTAAAGGAACCGGCTCCTCCTTGTTTGTCCGGCCTGTGCGGTAGAGCATCTCCTCACCGAAGGTTGTGCTCACCATCGTGTCCTTCTTATATCCAGGGGTCTGGATATTCACCATATTGTTGCTGATCACATTCAGATTTCTGCTCTGGGTCAGCATGCCGGATGTCAGATTGTAAAATCCCTGATACATACGCAATTCCTCCTGCTCTTGTCTATGCGTGGGCCTCCATGTAGCGCTTCAGCCGCCGTATGGCGGAGCTGTGGATCTGGGAGATCCGTGGCTCGCTAAGCTGCATTATCTTGGCAATCTGCTTCATATTCAGATCCTCCACATAATAAAGGGAGATCATCAGCTTTTCCTTCTCCTTCAGGCTCTTAATCCCATCCGCCAAAATCTGGCGGGTTTCCTCCCGAAGATACGCGCTCTCCGGCTGGCTTCGGCTGTCCGTGTCTGATAGCTGCAAGGTCTGCCTCTCGTCCTCATCCTCCACCACCATATCCAGGGAGAGGACATTCATCATGACCGTCATCCTCCGGAGCCTGCGCAGCTTGCGGATCTCCATATGAAGTTCCTTGGCCAGCTCCTCCTCTGTGGGCGGCCGTCCCAAAAGGCGTCCCAGCCGGTCCTGGGCCTCCTCAATCTCCTTGTTCTGCTTGCGGAAATTTCTCGGCATCCAGTCGCTGCTGCGCACCAGGTCAATAATCATGCCCCGGATCCGTTTGGATATGTACGTCTCAAATTGATTGTCCCTTTTCGGGTCATAACGGTCGATCCCCTTCATGATAGCGATCACGCCCTCATTAATAATATCTTCCATTTGATATGCACTGGAGAACACGCTCTGCATCTGAATGGCGATGGCCTTTACCAGATATACATAGCGCAGGGTAATCTCCTCCTTGAGCTTCGGATCCCTGTCTTTTTGGTACAGCGCCAGAAGTTCTTCCTTCGAGAGCTTGCTCCACTCCCTCTCTCCAGAAGTCTCCTGAAAGGCTTCGGGAACTTCTTCCGGCTTCTGTGTAAGGTCTAATCGGTCTGTCATCCTATCTCATCTCCTGTTATCCTGCTTCTTTCTGCTGGGCAGTCTCCAGTACCAGGCTTCCAATGGATTGTATCTGTACATTGTTGGATATCTCATTGAAAGACAGCACCCGGATATTGGGGTAAAACTGATCAATCAGCCGGTATACATGGATCCGGATCATCTGGGAGGTCAGAAGTACCGGGTTCTGGGCAATCCCATTAAACTTCTTGATCTGGGAGGCAATCTGGCGGATCAGACTCTGGAGCACATCCGGATTTAAGGCCAGGTAAAATCCCCTCTCTCCCTTGGACAGGCTGTTCACAATGGCGTGCTCCAGAGCGGAATCCATGGTGAGCACCCGCATGCACCCGTCCTCACAGTAAAGTCTTGTGATGGTCCGCTTTAAGGCAGTCCGTATGGATTCAATCAGGCCGTCCACATCCCGCAGGGGAACTCCCGTGTCCGTAGCTGTCTCCATGATCGTCTCGATAATGGTTTCCAAATCCCGGATGGGGACTCCCTCTTTTAAGAGGCTGGCCAAAAGCTTCTGGAACAGGCTGTAGGAGATCACATTCGGGAATGCCTCCTCCACAAGTTCCGGGGATGTCTTCTTTAGGTTCTCCACCAGGCGCACCACCTCCTGCCTTGTGAGCAGCTCATAGGAATGCTGGCGGATCACCTCGGACAGGTGGGTGACCATGACGGAAAGCGGATCAATCACCGTATAGCCGTACAGTTCTGCCAGCTCCCGGTCCTCGGGCTTGATCCAGCGGCTGGGAATCCCATAAGCCGGCTCCACCGTCTCAATGCCGTCGATCTCCCGCTCCGGGTTCTCCGGCTCCAGGGCCAGATAGTAGTCCGTCAGGATCTCACCCCTGGCAACCTCCTCCCCCTTGATCCGGATGCTGTACTGGTTGGTATTCAGGGCAGAACTGTCCCGCAGGCGGATGGAGGGAACCACAAATCCCATGTCCTGGGCGTATTGCCTTCGGAAAATGACGATCCGGTTGATCAATTTTCCTCCCACCGATTCATCCACCATGGGGATCAGGCTGTATCCAAATTCCATCTCCACAGCCTCCACAGCAAGAAGGCTGTACACATTGTCCACATCCCGGTAATACTCCTCCTCGCTGACCTGGGCCGCTGCGGCCTCCTTCCTGGCCGCCTCCTCCGGGCTCTCTCCGATCTCCCCGGCCGCCGCCATCAGGAGGGCGGGCTCTGCCTTGATCCTGCGTGACAAATACATACCCCCGATAATGAGGAACGCGCCTACAAAAATGAGCTGGGGAACCGGCATACCGGGAATAAGGATCATCACCGACACCGCAATCCCGCTGATCATAATGGCCGTGGGCTGGGCAAGAAACTGCTTGGAAATATCCTCATTCAGACTTCCGTCCGCCACCGCCCGGGTCACGATCATGCCCGTGGCGGTGGAGATCAGGAGAGCGGGGATCTGGGCCACCAGGCCGTCGCCCACGGTAGCGATGGAGTATGTGTTAAGCACCTGGGTGATGCTCTCCCCGGACTGGATGATGCCGATGATGCTTCCGCCGATGAGATTCACCGCTGTGGTGATCAGGGACATGACCGCGTCGCCCTTTACAATCTTGGTGGCACCGTCCATGGCCCCGTAAAAGTCTGCCTCCTTCTGGACCTTGGCCCGGCGGGCTTTTGCCTCCTGCTCATTGATAAGGCCGGAGCTTAAGTCCGCATCGATAGCCATCTGCTTTCCCGGCATGGCGTCCAGGTTGAACCGGGCCGCCACCTCTGCCACACGCTCCGCCCCTTTTGTGATAACGATAAACTGCATGAGAACGATGATGAGGAAGATAATCATACCCACCACCACATTGCCCCGGAGGACGAAATCGCCGAAGGCCTGAATCACCTGTCCGGAGGATCCCCCGTGGGTCAGGATGTTCCGGGTTGTAGATACATTGATTCCCAGCCGGAACAGGGTGGTGATTAAGAGCAGGGAGGGGAAAATGGAAAACTCCAAAGGTTCCCGGATGGTCATGGTGGTCACCAGAATCATCATGGATAACGACATATTCAGTATGATGGCCACATCCACCAGCCCCGCAGGCAGGGGGATAATCAAAAGCAGGACGATGGTGAGCACAAAAAGCACCACCGAATAACTAAGTATCTTCTTCATTTGCAACTCCGTCCGTCATTTTATTGGAACAAGTCCGGCCTGCGGCCGGTTTTGTACAGATAGACAAGGATTTCCGCCACAGCGCCGTAAAACTCGCCGGGTATCTCCTGATCCAGTTCACAGGCCGCATAGAGGGCCCGGGCCAAAGGCTTGTCCTCCACGATAAAAACCCCGTTCTCCTCCCCGATGCGCACAATGCGCAGGGCAACCTCATCCTGTCCCTTGGCGATCACCGAGGGCGCCCCGTCCTTCTTCGGGTCGTAGCGGAGAGCCACGGCAAAATGGGTGGGATTTCGGATAATCACATCCGCCTGGGGGACCTTCTGCATCATCCGGCTCATGGCCATCTGCTTCTGCACGCTCCGGATCCTGCCCTTGATCTGGGGATTCCCCTCGGTCTGCTTAAACTCCTCCTTGACCTCCTCCTTGGTCATCTTCAGGTTCTTCTCATACTCCCAGCGCTGATAGAGGAAATCAAAAAAGGCCACCACGGCGAAAGCCAAACATACTTTTTCCACCAGATCGTAGATCATGGACAGCATCAGGGCCGCAGAGGACGCAGGCTGCATGCTTATCATCCGGGACATATTGAGTAAATCTCCCCGGAGGATCTGCCATAGGAGAGCCAAAAGGATGGCGATCTTAAACAGGTTTTTCACAAGCTCCAAGAGATTGCGCAGGGCAAACATCTTCCGCAGGCCGTTTAAGGGGTTGAGCTTTCCCAGATCCGGCCGCAGGGAGTGGAAGGCCATGATAAACCTTGTCTGGACCCCGCTGGCAATCACCGCCAAAAAGATGGAGAGGAGGAGAAGGGGCAGGGAACAGGTGAGAAGGATCTCCGCAGCGTAAACCCCCAGCTGGGGCGAGGCCCCTAAGGGTTCCGGGGAGGCCACTCTCTCCAAAATATGGATCATAAAGTTCCTAAGCTGGGTATAAATATAGGGAAGGAACTTCCGCATGACCCAGAAGGTGCCGAAAAGCATGACGACTGTGGTCACATCCTGGCTCTGGAATACATTTCCCTTATGTCTGGCGTCCCGGCGCCGTTTGCCAGTGGGTTTTTCTGTCTTTTCCTGTCCGTTGCTCTCAGCCAATCCCCACCACCTCCTTTTTGCCTGCGGACCTCCTTTTTACCGGAAAAAGCTTATGGCCTGTCCCAGATAAACGCCCATCTCGTCCAGGATCCGGTACAGTTGGTCAGACATGGGGCCAAAGAGGAATACCAGCATCAAAAGTCCCACGATAATCTTCAGTTGAAAATTCACCACAAATATATTGATCTGCGGGATAATCCGCATCAGGATCCCGATGGCCGCCTCCGTGACCAGTTCCATAGCCAGCAGCGGAAACGCAAGCTGCAGCCCTGTAAAAATACTCCAGGAAAATATATCCGCTATCAACTGCGCCAACTCCGGGCGCAGGGCTGCCTGCCCGAAGGGGATCAGGCGGGCCGAGGCGAAAAACAGGGCGATCAGCTCCAAATGGCCGTTGGACGCCAGAAACAGCATGACAAGAAAGGCGTAAAAAAGGCCTGCGCTCAGCGTGGTCTGGGTGTTGTACTGGGGATCATACACCTGGGCCATGGACAGTCCCATAGAGAAGTCCATGACGGAAGATGCGAACCGCACCACCAAAAACACCAGCTCCATCACAAATCCCATGGTAAACCCCAAGAGGAGCTCTGAGAGGAGCATCACCCCGTATTCGAGCATCCCCGAAGGCGGATTTTCCAAAACGCCATCCATCCCCATGTATAAAACCAGGGAAAAGGCAAAGGCCAGGGCGGCCCGGGCGGCGGCGGGAACATTGCTTCTTCCCAGAACCGGGTTGAACGCTATCGCCCCGCTCATGCGCATAAGGATCAGAGAGAACAATATCAGCATAAGCTCCTCATCCTCCTCCGATCATGCCGAAAACCTGCCGCACAAAATCCTGCATCATGGTCAGTATGGAGCTTCCCAAAACAGCCATGACCACCAAGATCGCCAGAAACTTCGGCACAAAGGTGATGGTCTGCTCATGAATCTGGGTAGCCGCCTGAAAGATGGAAATGACCACTCCCACCGCCATGCTCACCAGGAGAAACGGCAGAGAAAGCCGCACCGCCAGCTGCATCGTCTCATATAAAACGTCCAGCACCTGTTCTTCCGTCATCTTCTCCCTCCTCTCCTAGCGAAAGCCCTGGATCATGTTGGAAAATAAAAGCTGCCAGCCATCCACTGTGATAAACAGCAGAAGCTTAAAGGGGAGCGACACCATGGTAGGCGGCAGCATAACCATTCCCATGGACATCAGGGTCGTAGAGACAATGACGTCGATGAGAAGGAAGGGCAGGTAAATCAAAAAACCCGCCATAAAGCCCGCCTTGAGCTCGCTGGTCATAAAGGCCGGAGTGACCACCGTCATGGGATAGTCCTCCACATTTTCCTCCCTGGGCGTACCGGACATGGACACAAATGCATCCAGGGTTTCCGTCTCCGTATTGCGGAGCATAAACTCTTTGATGGGAACCGCCATGCGGTCAAAGGCCTCCTCCTGTGTGATCTCCCCCTGAACGTAAGGCTGATAGGCGTTCTCATTTATCTGTCCGATAACAGGGCTCATAATGTACAGCGTCAAAAACAGGGCGATGCCCGTCAGCGCCATATTTGGCGGCGTCTGCTGGATTCCCAGGGCATTGCGGGTGAAAGACAAAATGATGATGATCCGCAGAAAGGAGGTCATCATGATGGCAATAGACGGCAGCAGGGCCACCATTGTCAGAAGGAATATCAGATCCAGGGCAGGTACATTCCCCCCGTTCAGTGTAGTGAGAAGCTCACCCATGTCCGCTCCCTCCCTTCTTATCTTTCTTTGCGGCAAATCTCTCAACCAGCCTCCGGATACTCTCCTTCTGGAAGGCTGCCGCCTCCTCCCCGGCGAAAGCCCCATCCTGCTCCTCGTGTGAGGGAGGCCCTGCCTCCCCCTCTGCCAAAAGCGTCATTCCGGAGGGCCCGGCGCCGATCAAGAGCTGCCTCCCCTCCCATTCCACCAGAAGCAGACGCATATCTCTCCCGCAGGGGACCTGCTCCAAAACCCGCAGACGGCGACCGGAATTGGGCTGGCCCCAGCGCCTGCCCATTGCCCGGCTGCACCAATAAGCCAGGGCCAGGACAGCCGCCACAGCCAAAATAGGCTGCACCAGTTGAAAAACCAGATCCATCACAGATTCTCAGGCGACCATCCGCCTGCCACAATCTCCGTGATGCGGATTCCAAAATTGTCCTCCACCACCACGATATCGCCCTTGGCGATGCACTGGCCGTTTACAAACAGATCCACCTGCTCTCCCGCCATCTTGTCCAGAACAACAAGGGAGCCCTGGGTAAACTCCAGGATATCCCGCACCAGCTTCTTGGTGCGGCCGATTTCCACGGATACCTCCAGAGGTACGGTCATAAGCATCTCCTGGTTGGCCTTTTCCTCCTGGCCCTCCCCCTGGCTCTCCGTCAGATTTGACGTGTGCAGGGGCCGGATCACGGAGGGCTCCTTGGACGGGGCTTCCTCCTTCTTCATATCCCGCATCAGCTCCATCATCTGCACCTGGGTCTGCTGCATCTGGGCCAAAAGCTGAAGCATGGCCGGATCAGCGGCAGGAGCATAGGTGTAAGCGGGGACAGGCCCGGCAGACGGAGATATTCCCGCAGGCTCCTGGGGCGGTATAGAGGCCGCAGGCTGCACAGGAGTCTCCGGCTGCGGGGAGGCGGCAGACGGCTCCTCTGCGGCCACAGACGGCGCAGTTTTCTTCACCTGTTCGGGTTCCTCCGATGATTGAATCTCCTGCGACGGGGCGGAGGTCGCCGAAGCTGCGGACGCCTCCGGCTCTTTTGACGCGGCAGGCGCCGTTTCTGCGGACGAAGCGGCTTCCTTTGACCCATCGGCGCTGTCCGTCTTCTGCTCCTTGTTTCCGGCCTTCTCCGCTTTTTCTATGGTATCGGCAAAGGGCTGCAGGAGCCGTTTTGTCAGTGAAATGGACATGATGTTCATGAATTCGCTCTTGAGTTTGCCCTCAATTTCCAGTTGGAACCGCACCACCACCATGCCCTCAGGGTCTGAAAAATACTTATCCTTAAAATCACTGGAATCCTTGATCTCAAAAGACACCGGGGTGGATATATTCACCGCTGTCCCCAGAAATTCCGAGAGAGCTGTAGCGGACGAGCCCATCATCTGGTTCATAACCTCACAGATGGCACTCAGCTGGATCTCGCCCAGTTCAAACTGGTCCTCAGGGTCTTCCTGGCCCATCAGCATTCCCACGATGATCCGCACATCGTCTTTGCGGAACATCATGATATTTTTCCCCTCCAGCCCCTGGGTATAGGAAATCTCCACGCCAATGGCCGGCTCCAGCCGCTGGAATTCAAACTCCTCTTTGGTCTGCACCTCCACATGGGGCGTAGTGATATTTACCTTCGCACCCAGCATAGTGGATACAGCGGTGGCGGAGGCGCCCAGGCTGATATTCATAATCTCGCCTATCGCGTCTATCTCCATCTTGTTAAAGCTGTTAGCGCCCATATTTTTTCATTCCTTTCAACCCTTTTTATTTGCCGATATCCAGTGCCTTCTGCGCCATCAGCTTCATCGCGTTCAACGCGGTTACATTGGCCTCATAGGACCGGGTGGCGGACATGCTGTCCACCGTCTCCTTGAGCAGATCCACATTGGGCATGGTAACAAATCCGTCGGCATCCGCATCGGGATGATCCGGATTGTACACCCGCTTCATCTCCCGGTCGTCCTCGATGATCCCTGCAACCCGGACTCCCGCCGAGCGGCTCTGAATTCCCTGGCCCCGGGAAGCGCTGCGAACAGCATCCGCAAAGGATCCATAGCTCTCAAAAACCACATCTTTTCTCCTGTATGCTCCCCCGGCCTGTGTCCTGGTGGTATCGATGTTGGCTATATTTTCCGCCGCCACATCCATACGGATACGCTGGGCGCTCATACCGGATGCGCTGATATCAAATGAACCTAAAAACGCCATTTTACCGCCCCCTTTTCCTAGTTTCCCAGGATGGTTCCAACCGTCTGGGTGATCCGATCCGCATTAAAAGGCTTTACAATAAAGTCCTTGGCGCCGGATTTGATGGCGTCCACTACCATGCTCTCCTGCCCCATAGCCGTGCACATCACTACCTTGGCCTGGGGATCCGACTCGCGGATTTTCTTTAAGGCCTGAAGGCCGTCCATATTGGGCATGGTGATATCCATAATCACCAAATCCGGCTTCTCCTCCTCATATTTCTTCACCGCCCCCGCGCCGTCCTGAGCCTCCACAAAATCCGTGTAGCCGCTCTTTGTCAGCGTGTTTTTCAGCATCATCCTCATGAATGCCGCGTCGTCAACCAGCATGATCTTTGCCATTTTTCTATTCCTCTCTTTTTTAAAGTTTGCTAAGCGTTTAGACATTGGGCATCTTCTTGTCCGCCGTCAGGGACGCTGCAGATTTTTATTCTTGGATATCCAAAGCCTCTTTGGCATCTTCCCGGAGGGAGCGGATGCGCACAGCCATATTTTTCTTATAGATTCCCAAACGGCCCTTAAACCAGGGCTGCTCCTCCACATAGACCGTCACATCCTGGTCCTTGGGCTTATTCATATCAATGATGTCTCCAACCTTCAGGTGATAGATATCCTGCAGATCCAGCCGGACCATTCCCAATTGTCCCGTAACCGTAAGGCTGGAATGCCGGATATTGTCCAGGATGGTTTCCCGGTTGTCCTCATAGGAATATCCCCTGGCCACATGCTTGCGGCTGTCAATCTGATGAAAAATGTACTCCAGCAGGGTGCCCGGGATACAGATCCGCACCTTTTCCGATGCCACTCCCGCCAAATCCACGTTCAGAAGAATCGCCACCACCGTCTCATCCAAGCCCACATCCTGGATCATGCTGGGGTTGTCCTCCACGCGCTGAAGCTTAAAGGAGATCTTCAGATAATTGGCGAACCCATCTCCCAGGGCCTGAATAAAATATCCCATAATCCTGCGGTAAAGAGCCGTCTCCACATCCGAATAGCGGTAACCGTCTTTTACCTGGACCGCCTCGTCACCCCCGCCCAGCATGTGATCAATGAGGGTGATCACCAGGCTGGGCGTCACATAGAGCATCAGAGGCACCAGATTCTTTCCGCCCTCGTCCACAAACGCGTCAGCCAGAGTTACCGCGTCATTTTCATGGAGGGAGTTGACAAATTCGTAGTACCGCCGCTCCTGCACCTCGATCACCGTAATATCCGACATGACCCGGAAGATCCCATTTACCTGGGACGTGATGATCCGCGCGTAATTTTCAAAAATACTCGTCAGGACCTTCAGCTTATCCTTTGTAAATTTCTTTGGACTGTAAAAGTCATATTTGCTGTATTTCTGTTCCTCCGGTTCCGCCTTCTTACCCGTATCCTGAGGCTCCTGCCCTCCCTGCTGCATAGACCGCAGCAGATCGTCGATCTGGCTCTGTGACAATATATCTGCCATCTAAAAACCGCCTTTCCCGCTGTTATTCTGCTTCTGTCTCCCCTGCTTTTTCCTGGATCTCATCCTCCGGAATCGCGCTGGCAGCCCCCTCCGGACTCTCGCCCACCTCGGAAAAGGCCTCGCCGTTCCCCTCGGTCACAATGGTGGTATCCGCGTTGACTCCGCTGTAGTACTCGTCGTAATACTCGTTCATGGACCGCAGGTCCACTCCATCGTCCAGAATAAGCAGCTCCACCCGGCGGTTCTTTGCCCTTCCCTCCCGCGTCTCAAAGGTATCCACGGGACGGAACTGCCCGTAGCTGATTCCCACCAGCTTCTCCGGCTCAATAATATTCTTTTCCTGTATGTAGGCCGCCACCTCTGCGGAGCGCATGGAGGAGAGAAGGCGGTCCGTCCGGGGATTGTTGGGATGGTCCGGGGTTCCCTGGGATGTATGCCCCAAGATATCAATCTGCCCAATCTCCTCAGTGACCGGGGTGATCACATTGCAGAATATATCGAGCACACCCTTGGCCTCGTCGGTGAGCACCGAACTGTCTCCTGCGAAGAAAGCCTGATCCTCAAAAACCACAAAGGTATAGCCATCCCCCCGGGAAACCGCCGCCCCGGCCACACCGGCCTCCTCCAGCTCCTGGGCTAAGGCCAGGTAAAGTTTGTCCATCTCAATGCCCTGGGGCGGTTCCATATCTGTATCCATAGAACCTGTCACATCGTACTGGCCCGCCCCCACCTCCTGGTTGATGGCCACCTGCTCGGTATCCGCGGTTCCCGCATTGGGGATAATACTCTTTACAAAAATTTCCCATTTCTGCTGATTTAAACTGGACATGGAATACAGCATGACGAAAAAGGTGAGGAGAAGGGTCACCATATCGCCGTATGTATCCATCCAGCTTCCTCCCTCGTCTCCCGAGGAGCTTCGTCTTCTTCTGCTCATGCCTATCCCTCCGTCTCTCCTACAGGTGAATTATTCTGCGATTTCAGAAGCAGCTTTCTCTGCTGGGACTGCTTCATTCCGGAGAGCAGATGCTCCCGGATAAACTTGGGATTCTCACCCCTCTGGATGGAGACCAGCCCCTCCACAATGGTGGCGCAGTAAAGCTCCTCCTCGGACTGACGGATCCGCAGCTTCTTCGCAATGGGGTGAAACAATATATTGGAAAGAATACATCCATAAAAGGTTGTGATCAGCGCCACGCCCATATCCTGCCCCAGGGTGGAGCTTGTTCCTCCACCGTCCATGTTCAATCCCTTCAACATGTTGATCAGGCCGACCAAGGTTCCGATCATACCAAAGGCCGGGGCGTAAGCGGAGGCCTTCTCATAGATGCCGGCAGCCTCATCATGACGGGCCGCCATGTCATCCATCTCTTTTTCCAGGATGTAGCGCACCTTGTCCGGATCCCCTCCATCCACGATCATCAGTACTCCCTGGCGAAAAAAAGGATTTTTGATCTCCTCTGCTTTTTCCTCCAGAGCCAGAAGACCGTGCTGCCTGGCAATCATGGCCAAATCCACAATCTGATCTACCAGCTTGGGAATGTTATACTGATTCCCCCGCATACAAACCAGGATATGCTTGGGCACATCCAGCAGCAGGCGCAGGGGATAACTTGCAATTACCGCCGCGATGGTGCCGCCGATGGTAATATAAACACTGGGGATATCAACGAAATTCCCCAGAGAGTCAATTCCGATAGCCTGTACGATGAGAATCGATCCCATCACAATGCCGATCAAAGTTGTCAAATCCATGTTCTCTGCCTCCTGTGTCTCTACGCGCCATTTACTTTTGGAACGTAATACAGTTGTTTATGAATTCTTTCACCCTCTCTATAATGGAATCGACGGAATCCTTTACAAGATAATAATCGCCGTTCATCATTTTTATCTTTGTCTCCGGGATGGATTCCAGGCACTGTACCTGGAAAAAGTTGATGTAGAGCGCCTCTCCGCTCAGCCGGATTACCTTGATCATTCCCCTGCTCCCTCCTTCCATTGCCCCCGCAATACTGTTTCTTCCCTCCATGGCCAGGCGTTCCCGCTCCCGCCTGTCCTTCCTTAACTGGCGGGAACGGTCCATCATCCGCTGGTCCTGTACAGAAAACCGGTCCATACGCGGATTACCGCTTCATGCTGATCAGGTCAGAGAGCATCTCGTCGCTGACAGTGATGATCTTGGAGTTGGCCTGGAAACCTCTCTGGGTAGTGATCATATCCGCGAACTCCTTGGCCAGATCCACGTTGGAGCCTTCCAGGTAGCCGGTCATCAGGCCGGCGGTGGAGCCGCCGGGGATGGTGGCTGAATATGCGCCGGAGTTATCTCCTTCACTTGCCGTATAATATCCGCCTCCTGATTTCGTAAGGCCATTGGGGTTTTGGAATGTCGCAATAGCGATTTTGCCTAGAGAAACGGTCACTCCATCCCTATTCGGATCATCCGATTTCACCATTGCAGTTACTTCCCCCAAACTGTTAATAGTTACATTTGTCAATTGTAATGGATCTCCATCAAAGCTACTTCCCTGTATAGCCGACGGAGCGCGTAAGGCATTTAATTCTGTATCCTGTTGAGCTGGATCTGGATTCATTACATTATTTGGCCTAAACCCATAAACAAAATTTCCATTTCCATCTACTAAATATCCATTGCTGTCAATTAAAAATTGACCCACACGGGTATATTGAAAATCCTCCTGTTTTAATGTATCTGGATCCACATCATCATTTAATCCAGAACTAGTAATAAAGAACCCTTCCCCATCAATCGTAGCATTCAATCCTCCCACATACGTAGGTGTGCTAGACGTCATATCCGTGCTGATGGTTCCCATAACCGTACCATATCCATACTGGGCCGGGTTTGTTCCGCCGGACGCGTTCGTCGTATTATTCGCATCCGCTGTTCCGCCCGTAGAAGCCGAAGACGTCTGGTACATGGCCTCCTTGAAGCTGTAGCTCTGCGATTTAAAGCCAAAGGTATTTACGTTTGCAATATTGTTTCCGATTACATCCATCTTGTTCTGATGGGCCCGCAGGCCCGCAACCGCTGAATCCATTGCACGAAGCATATCATTTGTCTCCTTTCTCTCAGCCGTCCCTCCGTCCACGCGTCAGGCGTCCGGAATAGCCTCCTCCAAGAGGGCCCGCTACATAAAGACGGCGCTGTCAACATTTGTAATGATCCGGTTCTTCAGATCGTCCCTGGACATGGTGGTCACTACGGTCCGGTTGGGGATATTGACAATGAAAACATCCCTGTTTCCTATCACTGCTATCTCCCTGGCGCCCTTAAGTCTGGCGCTCTCCACAGCCCGCTCCATCCGGCCAATCAAGGACGGATCCACCTGGATCCCCCGCTCACCCATGCGCTTCTTCGCATGCTGGGAAAACACAAGCCCGCCTTCCGCCCGTTCTCTCAAAACATCGCCGAAGGCCTTTTTGCTGCTCCCCCCGGAGAGACTTCCCCTTCCCGCCGCCTGTCCCGGGCTCGCCCCAGACATGCCGGGAATCCGCTCCACTCCCATTCTCAATCCTTTCTCCTGCAAAACTTGCTCTTACACAATACTTCCCGGCATGGCATAGGTCTTCTCCTGCTCCTGGCTGCCGGCATCCTCTGAATCATCCTCCTCCTTATCGCCGCTGGCATAGGGATCCGGTATCCTTCCCATTCCCAAAAGATAGGACAGGGGATATTCCTCATCGCTTCCCTCCAGTTTGATTGTGGGGGACGCGCCGGTAAAATTCACGGACTCCACCTTGCCGTACTTCACGCCTACAGGCTGGGTCACCCCCAAGGCGTTCTCCTCTGTCACCGCCACCGTGACTTCCTGGCCCACCAAGCTGGCCGCATAGACCTGAGTGTTGATGGTGGAGGACGTCTCAATGGCCTCCGTCATAGCCGACATAGACTGCACCATGGCCATCTGAGTTAGCTGCGCCATCATCTCACTGTTGTCCATGGGGTTGGTCATATCCTGGTTCTGGAGCTGCGCTGCCAGAAGCTGGAAATAATCCGTGATATCCAGGGTGTTCTTATCCGTGCTTCCCGCCGTGTAATAGGTCTGCGCGTAGGGATTGGAAGTCCCGCTGACCGTTATATCTGCCATACTTCTCTCCTTTCTGCCGCAGGCATCCGCCCCGGCTACACAAGTCCCAGCCTGAGCTGCTGGGCAAAAGAGTCCGACTGCCTGCGTTCCCGCTGCCGCTGAGGCTGCTCTCTGCTGCCTCTCTCCTGGTTTCCGTAGGGAAGCGGATCCCCGCTCTCCTGGTAAAGACCCTGGGTATAGACAATCGTCTCCTGCCCCGTCCTCTCCTCCAGGATTCCCGCCAGATCCGCAGCCCTCTGGTTTAAGATCTCCAGCGTCTTGGGATCGGATGCCAGGATAGACACACTGGCCCGTCCGCCCTCATAGACGGCTCGGATGGTAAGCTTTCCCAGGGAAGCCGGCTCCAGGGTGATCTCAAACATCTGGGGCCTGCCCGTGAGCCTGTCCGCCAGCGCCTGCCCCAAATCCTCCGGAAGCATTCCCTCCGATGTGGCAAAAGGCTGTCCTGTGGGAACAGCAGTATCCGGCTCCATAAACGCAAGATTCTGCATCTGCGGCTCTTTGCCTGAGGCCGCTGCCATGAAGGCCGGCTCCGTCAGCATGCCCTGGCCCGGCTCATCTTTTGCCGTCTCCTCTGTCTGGAGTGCCATGTGCTCTGTCTTTTGGAACTGTGACGCTTTCTTTGGCCCTTCCTCCATCATCCCTGCCGTATTCCCGCCAGGATTCTGCCCAAAGGAGAAAACCTCATCGTTTCCTGCCTCCGCAGACTGGATTGCAGCCATAAGATCCGGCTCCGCCAAGGCCTCCTGCCCGGCTTCCATCCCATCTGTGTTAAGAAGGCCCCCATCAAGCCCGGCTTCCATCCCATCCCCTTCCTCTGCGGCCTCCCCGGCATTTGCGCCGGCCACAGAAAATAAGCTGGGAACCGCCGGGAGAATTTCTTCCAGCCCGGCTAGGGATTCATTTGACACAGCTATCTCCGCCTCTGCCGCTGGTTTCCAGAAAATCTCCCCTGCGGCCTGGGCCTGAAACGCTGCCAGGATTTCCTTACCGTTCAAAAGGGCATCTTCCGATAACTCCTCCCTTTGGGAATCAGAGGACGGATCCTTACCGGCGGATGGGGCTTTCTCCCCAGATCCAGCGGACGGGGGCTCTGCCTTCTGCTGCAGCAGATCATTAAAACGGATGGCCTCCTCCCCCCTGTCCGAGGAATCCCTGCCTTCTCCGGCCTGGACTC